>JBAVHJ010000330.1:0-9380 GCA_049685715.1 Terriglobia bacterium
GGGATGAAGATCAATCGAGATCAGGTCCGGCCCGCTGGAAGCCAGGCGAACCAGCAGACTGTTCGCCCATTGCGCAAGAACAAGGCCGACGCCACCGCCGACCAGCGCGAGCAGGATACTTTCGGTCAGAAGTTGTCGAACCAGGCGGGAGCGCCGCGCCCCCAGTGCAAGCCGCATCGCAATTTCCTTCTGCCGCATGGTCGCGCGCGAAAGCAGGAGATTGGCGACATTGGCACAGGCAATCAGCAGCACGAGTCCGACCAATCCCATCAAAACCCGGAGGGGATCGGTAAAGCGTCCCCGCAGAGTCGACGCGCCCCTGGCGGCGCTCGTCAGGCCAATTCGTTGATCCATCCAATCCTTGCGCTGGTCTGCTGTCAGGCTCGAACTGGCATCCGTTTGAAGCATCTGCTGAAACGTCACGTTGATGCTCGCCTTGGCTTGATCCATACTGACTCCGGGTCTTAGCCGCCCCATGATTTGTATCCAGACGGTCCTCTCCATGATGCTGTCTGGATCAACCAGGAGATTTCTTCCTGGAATCACGGCCATTTGCATCGACAAGGGCACCCAAAGATCCGGCGATTCACCGACAGTTTCACCAAAGAATCCTGGTCCTGTGACCCCGATAATCTCAAAAGTGGTTTGACGAAGCCGGACAGTGCGTCCCAGAACGGAGGGATCCCGGACAAACCGCCGTTTCCAAAAGTCATAGCTGATCACCGCCACCGGATTCACCCCCGGGACCTTGTCGACTTCCTGTGTAAAGGTCCGGCCGAGGATGGGCTTTGCCCCCAGAACAGAAAAAAAAGCACCACTGACCAGGCTGGGCTTAACAGGCTCGGCGTGGTCGCTCGACCCGGTTTCGTCGATATAGCCGTCCATGGAGTCCACGAAGCTCGCCGCAGCAAAGATGCTCGAGAACACTTGGTTTTGATCGCGTAGTTGCTCGAATTCGTGGTAGGAAAAAAGCTCCCGTTCTCCATTGTTGCTCCCGGTGGCCATCCCATGGGCGTCAGGGTCCCCGAGGATCACCAGTTCGCGGGGATTGGGGACAGGCAGGGTCCGGAGGAGCACCACGTTGACAATGCTGAAAATGGCGGTGTTGGCCCCGATGCCGAGGGCCAAGGTCAACACCGCCACCAGCGTGAACCCGGGATTTTTCAGCAGCAGCCTCAGACTGAAGCGACTGTCCTGGAGCAAGGTTTCCATTCTTCATTCCTTTTTAACAAGATGCTGGGTGTCAGTTGCCAGCAAAGAGCTGTCAGCGATCAGCCGTCAGCTTTAAAACTCAGTGCCTGACCCACATAGTCTGCACATAGTCTGTCGGCTCGGGCTACGTCGCCTCCGAGCTTTTGCAGTAACGGATACCGAATTCAAACGATTGAAACCAGCAAGAGGCTCCACCCTCTGAATTGTTCTGCTCGGCCCATAGCCGGTGGCTGATAGCTGATCGCTGACGGCTGATGGTGATTCCTGACAACTGACAACTATTCCTCTATTCCTCATTTCACGACCCCGGTCTTGATGGGAACGATGATCGGGGCGCTCAATCGAAGCGTGCCCCATGCGATCTTGAGAGCGACATTTTGAATATCGGGCCGCTTGAACACCAAGTCAATGGTCAGCTTTTCTTTCAAATCGCCGGGAGGGTCTATGGTCACCGGAACCATGAATTCAATGGGTGCCCGGCCGATTTCCGAACCGTCGATATGTTCACGCCGGGCCTTGACCGGGTCGATGAAGGCAAGGCTCCATTGCGCCCCGTCCTCGGAGCGATGCAACCCGAGATACCAGAGCCCCGCGGGGACGGTCTTCCCGGAGATTTGGAGGGGCATGTCCGTATCGAGCACCGTCCAAAAATTGCTTCCCATCCGCCAGGTCTTCCCTTTGGTCATCGGGTCAAACTTCGCGGGGTCCTCATAATCCTTACTCCACACGGGGCGGCCGTAATTAACGGCAAACTGGCCGGCCCCCATGTTCTTTTCATTGTTCCAATAACCCACGCGCGTGGTTCCCCGCTCTGGGGAATCGCTTCCAAAGGCGCCGATCAAAGGCTTCTTCGCCTGGGCCTGGACAAGACCCGGGAGGGAAACCAACAGCAACAAGATAAACACGGCGAAGACGATGAACTTGGATTTCATTAAGTTCTCCTTGTCAGGTTAGGAGCGCAGGCCTTATGCCTGTCTCCGGGTTTTGGCACTGTGATCCAGAGTGGAAGGCGCGCCTGCCATGCGCTCCACGGTGCAATCCAATTTCGGATTTCGGATTTCGGATTGCGCAATGATGGAGGACAGATTCCCTCGGCTGGAGTTTTTTTAATCCGCAATCCAAAATCCGCAATCTAGAAGTCGCAATTTACTCGTACCGCAGTGCCACCATGGGATCAACTTTTGCGGCCCGGCGTGCAGGGAGGTAATTCGCCAAGGCGGCCACTGTCGTCAGGACGACCGATACAAGGGCAAACGTCACCACATCAACGGCACTCAATCCATAGAGGAATTTTGCAAGGAGATTCGTCGCCGCGATGGAAATCACCAGCCCGGTCGCAGTGCCCGCAATGACTGGTCGCATTCCCTGCCGCAACATCAGATGGAGCACATCGCGCCGCTCCGCACCCAGCGCCATGCGAATGCCGATCTCGCGGGTCCGCTGGTTAACCGCGTAGGCGGTCACCCCATAAATCCCCACCGAGGCCAAGAGTAAGGCCAGCAGGCCAAGCGCAGCGGAGAGCATCGCTCCCATGCGAGAGGGCCACAAAAATGTCCCAAGGTTGTTTTCGAGCGTTTTGACATTGGTTTGAACGCTGCCGTCGATCTTTCCAACAATCCCCGGGAGCATCGTCGCCAGATAGTTTGAGTTCCCACCGGTTCGCACTAAGAATTTCATGTCCGGCTGGAACTCCGGTTCGATCGGCCGATAGACGATGGGTTCACTCGACGACCAGAGATATACGCTCCGGGTGTCCTTCACGACCCCGACGATTTCAATGCCGTAATTGAATTTTTTTCCGATGGGATCCTCACCTGGCCAAAAGTGTCGCGCAAAGGATTCATTGACAAGAGCGACTGGGGCATTCTTCGCGATCTCTTGATCGGAGAAGGTACGGCCACGCACCAGCGGAATGCTCAGGGCTTCAAAGTATTTTCCGGAAACAAAATTGACATTGGCCATGGGCGATTGTTTCCCGGGAGGAGTCTCGTGGCCTTCGATCTCCACGTTGGTATCGGACATTGATGATCCCAGGGGGATGACCCACGTCATCCCCACGGACTTTACTCCGGACAGGGATTGGATCTTATCCAAAAGTTCCCGGTCAAATTCGGCAGCCCGGGCCGGCGTGTAGCCATGCAATCGCAGATCGGGGGACAGAACGAGGACATCCTTCATGGCAAATCCCGGATCAGTCGTTTGCGCATTATGAAGTGCGCGGACCAGCAAGCCGGCGCCGATCAACAAGACCAGTGAGACCGCCACCTGTGCACCCACTAGTAAACTTCGCAGTCGAGAGCGGCTGATGCGTTGACCGAAGGGGGTCCCTTCATCCTTCAAAGCCGAAGTGAGGTTCAGCTTTGTTGATTGCAGGGAGGGGAGCAGGCCCAATGCAACCCCCGCCAAAAGCGAGATCACCAAGGCGTAAACGAAAACATTGAAGTCGGGACTCGCATTGATTGCGAGCGGCGGCTCCCCCGGAGGATGAACAAACCCAATGAGCAGGTCTGTAATCCAGAAGGTGAGGAGAAGCCCGGTGATTCCCCCGCCCAGCGAAAGCAGTGTGCTCTCTGTCAAAAGTTGTCTGATCAGGCGGCCCCGCGTGGCCCCCATGGATAGCCGGATTCCAATCTCTCTTTGCCGCGAGGCCGCTCGCGAAAGCAACAAATTGGCGAGATTGGCACAGACGATGAGGAGGATGAGGCCGACCGCGGTCATCATAAGAAAAGCGACCGGAATAACGCTCGCACTGTCATGGGGGTCGAGGAATGAGCCCGGGGTGATCGTCGCGCCAACTTTGCTGGTTTTGGCAGCAGGAGGGTTGTAAGTTTGATCGAGCTGGGCGGCAAGAGTGGAAATTTGTGCTTCGGCCTGTTTCGGGGTCACTCCGGGCTTCAGCCGGCCCACCAACTTCAGGAAGTGGGAGTTACGCCTTTGGAGAAAGTCGCGACCGGGCGCCGCCTGCGCCTCCATCATCAAGGGAACCCATAGATCCGTACCCCCCAGCTCCAGGCCGGTGAACCATTTGGGCGCCACGCCGACGACGGTGTACGGATGGAAATTCAAGATCAGCGTTTTTCCTACCATCCCGGGGTCTGCGCCGAACCGCCTTTGCCATAAACCGTAACTCAAGACTGTCACGGGGTGGGAACCCGGTGTCCTATCCTCTTCCGGAACGAAAGTCCTCCCAACAATGGCGTCAATCCCGAGCGCGGAAAAGAAATTTCCTGAAACGAGTGTTCCCTGGAATGTTTCGGTGGCGGCGTTGGGATCACTGCTTTCGCCCAGCCGCAACGACGCTCCCGTGTAAGCGATCAGGCCTGAGAAAACACTGTTCTGGTCTCGGACATCCACGTAATCCGGGTAGGAGAAGGATCCATAACGGGTTCCATCCTCAACCGACTCATAGACTCTCACCACACTGCCGGGGTCCTTCGCTGGGAGCGGTCGCAGGGCCAGGGCGTTGAAGACGGTGAAAATGCTGGTGTTGATTCCGATGCCGAGCGCCAGAGTAGCGATGGCGACGGCCGTGAAGCCGGGGTGTTTGAGGAGTATCCGAAGGCTATAACGAATGTCGCGAAGGAATGTATCCATCGTCCTCACCTTGAAGAGCTATCACCAGTCAGCTATCAGCGGTCAGCTCTAAAACTAAGTGGCTAACCAGCAATTGTCTGCTGGCCCTTGGCTACGTCTCCTTCGAGCTCTTGGAAGAAGGATGCCGAATTCAGACAAATGAAATTAGCGGAACTCCTCTACCTTCTGAATTGTTTTATTCGGCCCATAAACGGTGGCTGATTGCTGACGGCTGATTACTGACAACTGTTTACTCGGTCAACAAATCTTGATCCGCAATCCGAAATTCGCATTCCACAATTTATACCGGCTCTGTTTCCACGCTTTCTTCCACGACGCGACCGTCGAATAGGTGCACGCCACGGTCGGCGTGGGCCGCAAAGCGCGGGTCGTGCGTCACCATGCAAATGGTGGCTCCATCCCGGTGCAGTTGTCGCAACAGCTCCATGACGGCCTCGCCGTTCTTCGAATCCAGGTTTCCCGTGGGTTCGTCCGCCAGCAGGATCGAGGGCCGGCCCACCAACGCCCGTGCCACGGCCACGCGCTGCTGTTGACCCCCCGACAACTGGCTGGGAAGATGCTTGGATCGGTGGCCCATCCCTACCTTTTCGAGAGCCTCCTTAACCCGCTCCCGTCGTTCCGCCGCCCGCATTCCCCGATACGTCAGGGGCAGCTCCACGTTCTCGTACACTGTCAGATCGCCAATCAAATTGAAACTCTGAAAGATGAAGCCCACTTCCTGGTTGCGGATGCGCGCCCGCTCTGAAGGTTTCAGCGCCTCAACGGGCGTTCCGTTCAATGTATAGTGCCCCTCCGTCGGGGTATCCAGCAACCCCAGGATTGACAGGAGCGTGGACTTGCCGCACCCCGAAGGGCCGGCAATGGCCACGTATTCGCCCGAATGGATATCGAGATGAATGCCCGACAAAGCATGCGTCTCCACCTCATCGGTGTAAAAGACCTTTGTGACACCGTCCAGTTTGATTAACGAGTTGTTGCTGCTCATGGATTCTCCTATGGAAGAAGTTCTCAGTTGTCAGTTCTCAGTCATCAGCCGTCAGCTATCAGCCGTCAGCTTCAAAACTAAGTGGCTATCCTGCATTTGTCTCTCAGCTCTGGGCTACGTCGCATCCGACCAGTTGGAATAATGGATACCGAATCCAGACGATTGAAATCAGCAAAAAGCTTCCACCTTCTGAATTTTTCTGGTCGGCCCATAAGCGGAGGCTGATCGCTGATAGCTGTTCTTTTCAGTTCAGCCGGATTCGATCCGACCGGTCCTGGGCCGACATGTCCGAGAGGATCACTTGGTCGCCCACCTGCAATCCCTCCACAATTTCGATGGTATTGACTGAACTACGGCCCAGTTTGACCGGTACGCGCAACGCTTCCTTGCCGTCCTCCACCAGCTTGAAAAGTCCCACCGTGCTGAAGGCTTGTCCCTGCACGGGCCGACCGACGTAAAGGACATCGGTGAGCCGTTCGAGCTCGATGGTCCCTTCCACGCTCAGATCAGGCCTCGCCGCCCCTGGAGGCAGAGTCCCTTCCAGCTTTACATCCACCGTCACGGTCCCATTCACAACCGCTGAGTCCATCCGCACCACGTGCCCGGCAATGATCCCGTTGCGTGTGTCGATCGAAGCCACCTGCCCGATCTGCACATCTTTGGCTTGCGTCTCGTTGATTTTCAGCTCCGCTTTCAGTTTTCGCGGTTCTGCCACTCGTGCGAGATTTGTCCCCGCGGTCACCTGTTGCCCGATTTCCACCGGGACTTGCTGCAACACGCCTTCCAGGCCTGCTCGCACGTGCAACTGATCGACTTGTTGTCGCTTTAGGTTGGCTAATGCCCGCAGTCGGTCCACTTCGGCTTGCTGCACCGCCAACTGCGCCTTGATCGACTCGCCGCTGATCGCAAAACGCTCTTTCTCGATGCGATTGCGATTGGCGAGCTGATCCGCGGCCAGCGCGGACAACTGGCGGTTGAGGTCGGCGGTCAGCCCTTGCCGCGCCAACTCGGCGTCTGTGTCGGCCCTCAATTGTGCCTGCTTATAATCGGCCTCCACCTGAGCCGCCCCTGCCTTCTGAGTCAACTGCTGGCTCTGTAACGTTACTCGCAAATCGGCCATCCGCGCCTCGGCGCCTTTCACCTGCATTTCAGCGTCGAGTGCTGCTTGTACCAGGGTGGGATTGCTGAGTTCGAGCAGCACCGAGTTGGCTTTGACGGGAGTGCCAGGATCGATCAGCCGCCGTTCCACGCGCCCTTCCGTTGTAGCGGGAATCCAACGTATCTCTTCAGGAACCAGTGTTCCCAAACCTCGAACCTGACGCAACATGGGCCCGCGCTTAACTGTATCGATCCAAACGGTCGCACGCTCCACAGTCGGTGCGGCGGGCTTCAACCGCGACAACACTACTGTCGTTGCAGAAATAAAAATAATTGCGATGGCAACATAGATGATTCGCTTGATCAGACGCTGCCGCGCTGCCGACTTCCTTGGTATGTCCATGGGATTCCTCCATATTTGTATGGGCAACTTTGATGCCGTGTGGGGGATTCTGTGTAACTCATTTTATATGAATGTTTTAGTGTGTTTCCGACGGGCTTGCCGGCGCTCCTCAACTGCCCGTTTATGGGACTGTCTTGTCGCAGAACCGGACACCCGCTTGCCTTTTGCACCGGCCTGTGTCGACGCGGTCATCCTGTATACCCAACGGGTTTTTGAGGAAGATATGAGACGCCTGGCGAACGGTTGGGGTGTGCAGGTTGTCTAGGATTCCGTGGGGGAAGACACGTTCTTGAAGAGCGTCAATTGTCTCGCACCTCGGGGGATACTGGCTTTTGACGGGCGGTTCAGTGGACCCCTCCCGGCATTCGATCCTTCCTTGTTAGCCAAGGGTGGATCGCTCTTTATTGCGGATTGCGGAATTCGGATTGCGGCTTAGGAGCAATTCAATAAAAGGATTTCTACTCTTTGATTTTCGAGAACCGAGGGGACACGCGGGAATTGTGGATTGCAGGCTTTGGATTGCAAAGACTCAGGCAGTTCAAATGGCTCCTAATCCGCAATCCGAATTCCGCAATCCGAAATTAACGATCCACAATTGCCGCGTGTTCCTTGGGCCTTTCGAAAATCAGGAAATAGAAGTCCTTGTTGTTGGACGGATTCTTGAAGCCCGGCTCCTTGCGAAGAAATTGGAATCCGGCGCGGGAGACATCCTCCCGAACCAGCTCCTCGGGAATTCTGTGGCGGGGATAATAGTCGAGGCGGGAACTGCCCATGGGTGTGGGTGAATCGATGATGGCGAGAAGTCCTTCCGGTTTCAGCGCATTGAATATGGATCGCAGCATGGTTTCGTAGGATCGAAATTCGTGGTACGCATTGACGATTAAGACCACATCCAGGGAATTCCCGGGCAACTTGGGATCACCCGGCTCGCCGTGCAAAACTTCAATCTGTGTGAGGTGCTTTTCTTCAGCCCTCCGGCGGATGGCATCCACCTCATCGTTCTTAATATCCTCTGCATACACCTTGCCCTGGAGTCCTACGCGTTCTGCCAGATGAAAGGTGAAATAGCCCTCCCCGGCACCCACATCAGCGACGATCTTCCCGGGGCCGATGACCAGCGCATCCATCACTGCTTGCGGATGTTGCCACTGGTCTCTCTCCGGCCCGCTATCCTGAGAAAAGAGTCCACAAGAGACCGACAGGGAAACAATCAGCAGGAGAAGATGGTATCGGAATCGACGGATGTTTTCGCCGCAGGAGCTCATGACAGGGTAAGTCCGTTCATCGATTCAAAGTCGTCAAGAGAGAATTCTGTGATGAAAGATCGATTTGAGCCAGCGAGAAGTGTCAACTCGTAAGCATTTCAGAAGGTTTGCCCATATCATGGGGCTATTCAAGGGGACAGAAAGCGACACCGGATCCCTGCATAACCACGGGAATCTTCCCTACAAATCAGATTCGGGATATGGCTATGCCGATACAAATTGCAGCAGTATGAGAACGACGACCAGTAAGACGATCGCTTTGACCATAAGGGATGCGCTCCTGGGGATCGAATTTACGTTGCACTCTCGCCTGTCCGAAAACCGATAATATCATCAAATGGCTTGTGATTAATCATGTTGCCCTCGTAAGCCGGGGGCTCGTAACGCCTGTGATGCATGACCGTATTGGGACTTGGGATTGCGGATTTCGGAATGCGGAGCCTTTTATAAGTCAAATACTCTTATTCCAAAATCCGGAATCCGCAATCTACAGTGGTTTCACTCGTACCTCAGCGCCACTATGGGATCGACCTTGCTTGCTCTCCGAGCAGGTAAATAGCTTGCCAGGATCACAACGCTAAACAAAAGGACCAAAACTTCGACAAAGGTCGCAGGATCCGTGGGGCTGATTCCGAACAACAGTTTGGACAGCAGACGGACGAATCCCGCCGAGATCACCAATCCCAGACCACAGCCCAAAAGAGCGAGCCACAAACTGCGCCTGAGCACGTGCTTCAAGATGGCGAACGATTGCGCCCCTAATGCCTTGCGAATGCCGATTTCACGAGTACGGCGGCTCACCGCGAAAGCGACCACACCGTAG
>JBAVHJ010000331.1:0-16643 GCA_049685715.1 Terriglobia bacterium
CAATCAAAACAAAATCCAAATCATTCAGCGGATAATATGTTTCAATGATTCGTTTCGCGTCCGCCAGCGTCAGGGCATCCACCTTGTCAAAGTAGCTGTCAATGTACTGGGGTCCCAACCCGTAGAATTCGAGCTCTGCCATGAGATTGGCCAGTTGATCATTAGTCTCGATGGTCGGTCCGAATTGACCTTTGATGTAATTCTTGGCGGATTGAAGTTGATCCTGGTTGATTCCTTTTTCGTGGAAACTCTTCAACACATCCAGAGTCATGTCCAGCGCACGCTCCGTGCTTTCGTTCGGGGTATACGACGCAATGACGAAGGAGCCGCGCGTACGCCTTGAATTGAAGAAACTGTTGGCGCCATACGTGAGTCCGGATTGGATCCTTAGTGCCGAATTGATCATTGAGGTAAAGCGGCCCCCGAACAAGGTATTCACAACGTGGACCGGGATCCAATCCGGGCTGGTCCGCGCGATTCCTACGTTCCCAAGGCGGAAGAAGGTCTGAGTAGAGTCGGGTTTATCGACCACAAGGGCATGTCTGCCCTGGACACTTGAAGCCTCTTTCACCTTAAGGGGAGCGATCACTGATGACTTCAAGGGACCAAACTTTGCCTTCAGCCCGGCTTCCAGCTCCGGCGTCGAAAAATCTCCCGCGACGGCAAGAATGAACTCGTTGGGGACAAAATGGGTTTGATAAAAACTCACAATCTGATCCCTTGTTATTTTCGCCAACGTTGTCTCCGTCCCTCCCACCGGGCGTCCATATCCCTGAGCCCCAAACAGGAGGCCATCAAAATAATACTGGATGACCTGCTCAGGCACGGCCTTGTCCTCTTTGATCCCATCGATCTCCTGCTTGATCATTTTGTCCACTTCGTCAGGCGGGAACGACGGGTGCAGGAGCATATCCGACAGTAGATCCACTGCAAGGTTCAAATCCTTTTTCAGAAACTCCGCTGACCCCCAGGAATACTCCTGAGTCGCCCTCGAATGAAAACTCGCCCCCACAAAGTCCAAAGCGTCCGAAATCTGGTCCGCAGTGCGTGACTGCGTGCCCTTGCGGAGGAGTTGGGCAGTCAGAAAAGCCAATCCTTCGCAGCCTTCGGGATCGCCGATGGAGCCACCTAACTTCAAAGTCCAGCGGAAGCTGACCAGGGGAAGTTGGTGGCGCTCGAGGAGAAGCAGCGTCATTCCATTGTCCATTTTCACGGTCTTGTATTTGGGCAGTACGATCTTTCCTGTGATCTCTGCCGCAAAGGAAAAAGTAGGGAAAAACAGAATCAAGGTCAACAGCACGAGATGTTTGGGTAGCCATCCACTGGATATTTTCATTAGCACCTCATCCAAGGTTTTTAGAAGAAATTCCTCTGGTGCGTCGCATCCCTATTTCTCAGGGGTCTGGGTCGGTTCCGGAACCAGGATGGCAACGGTTCGATTACGGGCCTTGAAGTATTTTTGCGCCACTCGCTGGACATCCTCACGAGTCACCTGATTGATCAACTCCCCCGCTTTGAATAGTTTTTGGTAATCCCCAAGAACCACATCATAAACCCCGAGGACATTGGCTTTTCCGCTAATAGTCTTCATCGACCGATAAAAGTCCGCTACCGCCGTATTCTTGGCCTTCTGCAGCTCCTTTTGGTCAACCAGGGTGTTCTGAGCTTTGTCCAACTCGTCATACAGAATCTTCTCGATTCGTTCCACTTCGACTTCGCTTCGCGGCTGAACATCGATCTCAAAAATAAACGGGTCCAGGTGTTCCGATTGCCCCCCTTGCACCGAAACGGCCACTTGATCTTTGTCGACCAAGCGCTGATAAAGACGCGAACTCTCACCGCGCAAAAGGATATAGTCCAGGACGCTGAGTGTGATGAAGTCCGGGTCCACAGCCGCCGGGGTATGGTAAGCCACCTGAAGCAATGGAAGTTGCGCAAACTTATTGACGAAAACCCGGCGCTCCCCCAGCTGTTGGGGTTCCTGCGTGGTGACGGGACGAGGGGGCTCTTGTGCCGGGATCGGTTCGAGGTACTTCTGGGCGAGCCGGATGACCTCGTCCGGTTGAATGTCTCCGACAATAACCATTTCGCAGTTATTGGGGGCGTAATACGTTTTGAAGTAATTGATCAAATCCTCTCTTTTCCATTTTTCGATATCCACCATCCACCCCACGACGGGCCAATGGTAGGGATGAGCCGTAAAGGCCGACGCCATTAACTGCTCCCTCAGGAGATCCTCGTTGTTATTTTCAACGCTCATGCGCCGTTCATTGGCCACCACACCACGCTCCGACTCCACCATTTTAGGATCGAAGGACAAAGAGCTGGTGCGATCCGCCTCGAGGTCGAAAATAAGCGGTAATGCCGAGGTCGGAAACCAATCCTGATACACCGTCAGATCTTCGCTGGTATAAGCGTTGTTGGAACCTCCGTTGTCCTCCATGACACGGTCGAACATCCCCGGGCCATATTTTTTCGCCCCATTGAACATCATATGTTCAAAAAAATGGGAAAGCCCGGTGATGCCGGTATGTTCATTACGCGAGCCTACGCGGTGGAAAAAATACAGTGCCACGTTGGGGATGGAGTGATCCTCCAACATCAGAATCCTCATCCCGTTCTTAAGTTGATGGCTCTTGACGTCGAACTGCTGAGCATGATCAGTGGTTCCGAGATACAAGAAGGTTGCGATCACCAAGATCCCACACTTCGTCTTCTGCGATTTCATCATTTCTCCTCAAAGGTCCAATCTGAATTCCGAGACTTACACGGGGGAGTCACCGCGGTATCCTCCCCTTGGAAATCTCTTGTCGCCCTTTTTTAAAGCATCAGGAAGCATAATTCCTTTTCATTCAGCGTAATTTTGGGATTCCGGATTAATCCGACACCGCTTACGCCTGAAATGAACGCCATCGCGCGTCCTGCCGATGAATCTAGGAGGAAGAATCATTCAAGGGCGACTACCCTACAGATACCTTGCATTTCAATAACTTCCCGCCTGGATCCAGCTTGGGGCCAATGCAACTCACAAGCCGAAAATAAACCAAAACCAATGAAAAGCTTGCACTTCCACAGACTAGCTTCTACACTGAATGTGTTTCCAAACGTAACAAATGGGCTCAAGGTCCAGGAGTTTATGACCAAACTATCGATTTCAGAGATTGAAGAGGGATTGAAGACATTACCCGGGTGGATCGTACGAGACGGCAAACTCACCAAGCAATTTGAGCTTTCAAGCTTCCCCGATCTGGTTTCGTTTGTTGTGAAAATCGGGTTTGTTGCAGAAGCGGCAGATCATCATCCTGACATGTTGATTAACTACAGGCGCTTGACCTTCATGCTTTCGACGCACACCCTGGGAGGGGTAAGCGAAAAGGATCTGGAACTGGCAAAACAGATCGAGGCGGCCCTCAATCGCTACTAACGATCACTCAATCCACCCCACATATCCCTCGTTGAGAGGCCCCGCAAGCGCCGCAGGGACCTTCCTCCGGTCGCGAAGAACCGGAGCGTTCTCCTACAACCGCGAAGACTGAAAGCTGTTGTTCTACCCTGGTGCTTTCACAGCTCTTGCACACCACCTCTTCGTCGTGGTCAAACACCAGTTGTTCAAATTTTGTCCCGCAATTCGCACATTGATATTCATACATCGGCATAGAACATTCTCCCATTCCGCGCACTCTGAGGTAACACGCTTGGATCTTAAGCCTCTCTCTGCTCCACCGGTCCATTGATCATGAGCCTGTGCCCGATGAGGGTACAACCCAGTGGGTCGTGTGTTTCACAAAAATAATTTCGGAAGATGCGAATGATTGCGGTATTATTTTTCGTCCTATTGCGTCTGACGACGTCTCACGCACAGCCATTTTAATGAATATACCGGATTAGTCAACCACTGGATCCCTTCGCCTCATGTCAGGACGACAACCTCCCCGCCTCATCATCCTCAACGCCGCCCAGGTCATCACCCCGATCTTCCAGGATTCCGCCCCTGTTTCGAACTCCACCCTCCGCATTATTCCCGACGGTGCGGTTTTGGTTCAAGACGGAACGATCCTTGCCGTGGGAACGACTGAAGCGCTTCGGGCGGACTCCCGTTCGCAGGGGGCGGATCCCGTCGATGCTTCCCATTGTGTGGTCGCCCCAGGCTTTGTAGACAGCCACACGCATCTTGTCTTTGCAGCCACCCGCCAGGAAGAATACGAAATGCGCCTTAAGGGGGCCAGTTACGAGTCGATCGCTACGGCAGGCGGAGGGATTCGCAACAGTGTCCGCCGGCTACGCGAGGTCACCGAAGATGATTTGTTTGAGATGGCACGGCAACGCTGCTCCCAGTTTTTGGATTATGGGACGACCACGATTGAGGCCAAGAGTGGCTACGGGCTGGATACTGAAAATGAGCTGAAGATTCTGCGGGTGTTGACCCGACTTAACAAAGATCCGCGGGTGGCTCTTGAAATCGTTCCGACCTTTCTTGGC
Source organism: Terriglobia bacterium (assembly GCA_049685715.1). Classification (GTDB taxonomy): domain Bacteria; phylum Acidobacteriota; class Terriglobia; order JAIQFV01; family JAIQFV01; genus JAIQFV01. The sequence continues at coordinate 4,480 of JBAVHJ010000331.1, forward strand.
GCCCATGAAATACCGGACGAATTTCGCGATCATCCTTCGAAATATGTTGACCTGGTTTGTGAAGCAATGATTCCCCGGGTGGTGAGGGAGAGGCTTGCCGATTTTTGCGATGTGTTTTGCGAGTCCGGGGTCTTCACAGTTGAACAATCTCGCCGGATCCTAGCGGCAGCGCAACGCTACGGCCTTAAGATCAAGCTCCACGCAGACCAGTTAAGCCGGAGTGGGGGAACGCGCCTCGCCGTTGAACTGGGGGCCGTTTCAGCGGATCATCTGGAACAAATCGATGAGGAGGACATCACGCTCCTGGCGAAGTCCAAAGTGGTCGCCACCTTGCTCCCCGGAGCCTCTTTCCACTTGGGGATGAACCGCTTTGCACCCGCACGAAAGCTTCTGGACGGGGGGGCTTGCGTGGCGCTCGCGTCCGATTTCAACCCGGGAACTTCGCCCACTGTGAATATGCAGACGATCCTGGCCATTGCTTGCTCTTCCCTCCGGATGACCCCGGCTGAGACCTTTGCGGCGGCGACTCTCGGGGGCGCCCGTGCCCTAGCGAGCGCGGAGCGTCTCGGTTCACTTCAGGCTGGAAAACAAGCTGATCTTGTACTTTTTAACGTGAACGACTACCGCCTAGTTCCTTACTACTACGGCATGAATATGGTGCGCGCGGTCATCAAGAAAGGACGGGTCCTTTTCGACCGCCGCAATGCATGGGGGGAGAACCCTCTTTGATGCGACGCAATGGCAAGATCCTTTCAATCAATCGAGGAAACCGTCAGAAACGCTGTTTCCGTGAAATGATCCTGTCCGACGGCAACTGCTGATCAATGCGACCCAGCGGATCGGAAGGAAAGCGGCCATTTTGGTTGGCCGGAACGACCCAGGGATTCACAGAATTACTCAAAAGTTCTAAATCTCATTAACGAGGTGCGCATGAATACCCTAATTGAATGTGTTCCTAACTTCAGCGAAGGACGCCGGACAGAAGTAGTTGAAGCACTCATGCAGGTCATCCAGGGCGTGGAAGGAGCGACAATTCTCGACAAGGAGATGGATGCCGACCACAATCGAAGCGTCATCACCTTCATCGCGTCCAAAGAGGCGGTGGTCGAAGCTGCGCTGCGCGTGGTCGGAAAGGCTGCCGAATTGATTGATCTCACCCATCACCAGGGGGCGCATCCCCGAATTGGGGCCACTGATGTGCTTCCCTTCATCCCCATCGAAGGGGTGACCATTGAAGAATGCGTGGCGATTTCCAGGCAGGTCGGTGAAGCTATCTGGCAACGGTATAGGATCCCCGTTTATTACTATGAGAGTGCGGCGAGCCGTCCCGATCGCGTCAACTTGGAGAATATCCGCAAAGGTCAATTCGAAGGCCTGCGGGAGGACGTGAAGACGCATCCTGAACGCAGACCCGATGTCGGGGAGGCGGCTTTGCATCCCACAGCCGGTGCCACCGTGGTGGGCACACGGAAATATCTGATTGCTTACAACATCAATCTCGGAACGAGTGACCTCTCCGTGGCCAAGACCATCGCAAAAAAGATCCGGTTCTCCAGCGGGGGCTTCCCTTTTGTCAAGGCCATGGGAGTGGATCTGAAGGCCCGCAATCTGGCCCAGGTCTCAATGAATCTCACCGATTTTGAGCAGACTCCCATTCATGTGGTTTTCGATACGGTAACGCGCGAAGCGGCGGCCGTTGGAACGGCTGTTGTCGGGAGTGAGATCGTGGGCCTCGTTCCGAAGAAAGCACTGGAAATGACCGCGGAACACTACCTCGTCATCGAGAATTTTAAGCCCGATTTGGTCCTGGAGAATCGTCTGGCCACGGCTCTGGCCGAAAGAAAACCAGCAGCGGCTCAGGCACCACCGCTTTCCGACCGCCCGCTCCTGGCCGGATGCGAATCCTTCATTGATGCCGTTGCCGCCCCGACTCCCGCTCCCGGCGGGGGAAGCGTGGCGGCCGCGGCGGCCACGCTGGCAGCAGGACTAGGCGAAATGGTGGCTGCCCGATCCAAGGGGAAAAAGGCGGCCGCCGCCTTTGAAGACGAGTTGTCCTCGATTCTCCGCGTGCTGGCCGAGCTTCGAGCGGAATTGAAACGAGCCATCGACGATGACACAGGCGCCTATAATCTCGTCACAGCAGCCTACAAACTCCCCAAAGAGTCGGAGACGGATAAGGCACAACGACAACTGAGGATCGATGAGGCGTTGAGACAAGCTACCCTGGTTCCCTTCCATGTGGCTGAAGCTTCAAAGAAGGTTCTTGAGAGTATTCTTCGGCTCGAGGTCATAGGCAACAAAAACATGATCTCCGATATTCGCGTTGCTCGAGAGATGGCCAGGACCGCCCTGTTCGGCGCCTTGGAAAACGTCAAGATCAACCTCGAGTCGACCGCGGATCGAGCCTTTGCAGAGCAAACCTCAGCGAAGCTCGCCCCTTTGGAATCCGCATTGAAACAGGGAGAGTAAAAGGACCCCTTGACACGAGGAAAAGGGAGAGGCCGCGATGGTCACGTGGCGGAAGACAAGGGAAAGGCAATCGGCGGCAGCGCGGACACATCCGGTGATCCCAAGATTTCTCCCGATCTGAGAAAGCCCTCACCCGCTTATATTGGCCTGAGAGTGGTCCGGGGAGCACCCCCGCACGGGGAACGAAGGCGAAGGCACCCGGGTCAGGAAGGAACCCGTGACTTTTCGCCGAGGGTTCATCCTACCCAAATCTTCGCCCCTGCGCTATCATGGTTCCTTATGTCAAAGAAGGTGAAGCTGGCCGTTGGAGCCGTCTTTGTTCTGCTGGTGGGGATTATTGTGTATTCCACGATGAATTTGAGTCGCTATGAATGTGAGGTGTGCGTTGAGTTTAAAGGGCGGACATCCTGCCGAACGGCGGCAGGTTCGACTCGCGAGGAGGCGGTCCGGACAGCCACTGATAATGCCTGTGCTGACATCGTCTCCGGAATGACCGATAACATCGCCTGTGGTCACATTACACCGAAAAGCATCCGATGGATGCACCCATGAATTCCCACTTTGGGACTCCGCTTCAAGCCCGCGGTTTGTCGTCAGCCCCCTCGGTCATGCTCATCAGCTTTCCCTTTGTGCTGGAATATGGTGGATGTGATGATCGGGCCTGCACTCTGCCGGGCCGCGACTCCGGGTCGCCTGTGCTATATTATTCGCGTTACAGTTGAACGGTGGCCGCGGGCAAAGTAGAGAGTTAACACCAATCAGGCCTCGGCACGAAAGCTAATTCAATTGCGGTTGCTATTCTTCCCATTCTCGAAGCTCCGGGACGGAGGTTTCAGGCGATATCCGATCGTCGTGGAGCTTCTTCTCTCCCTTTTATTATTGAGCTGTTGGGGATTCATTTCGACTGCGGCTGAAAACATCATCCTGTACACGGACACCCAATCGAGAATCCTTGTCGTTACCTCGGTGGAAGGAGAGCGGTATGTGGCATTACAGGATCTGCTTTCCACCGTGGGTCCGCTGACAGAAGTGGAGAAGAGTGCCACAGTTTTGCAGGTCAAGGTGGGTAGGCATTCGCTCCTGTTCCGGCCGAACTCCACCCTGGTCGTCGTCGACGGCATCTTGACTTCCATGGGTGATCCGGCCCTGGTCATGCCTTCAGGATGGATGGTCCCGGTCGATTCGATCTCCAGGATCCTCCCGCGGCTGACCGACCGAAAAGTGACTTTCCGACAAGACGGGTCGCGCGCGTTCGTTACAGCCCAACCGCCCCCGCGGGTTTTTTTTGAAGCGACCAAGGGGATTCTCTCCTCTCGCATTGCCATTCAAGTCACTCAGGCGGTCCCTTTCGAATTGAAACAGGACGGAAAGCAACTGGTCATCACGCTGGGCACTCAACCCCTCGAGTCCGCTGCCGATAAATTGAATTATTCTGATGATCGAATCAAGTCGATAGTATTTGACGATTCGGATTCAAGACCCAAGATTCGAATCACGCTGTCCTCCTCGAATTTCGATGTGAAATCCTCGACGACCCAGGAGGGCAGAATATTTGTGGCGGTGATTTCTCCGATGCCACAAATCACCCCCCCTCTTCCCAGTGCCCCCGTCCCACCTTCCGCCCCACCGGCCGGGACCGCTGTTCCAAGTGGGGGTGGGATCAAGACTCCGGAGAAGGCACAAGCCCTTCCTTCGCGCGGAATATTAAGGATTGTAACGATCGATGTCGGCCATGGGGGCCTGGATAGCGGGTCACGGGCTGCCAAAAACGGGGCGGTCGAAAAAGATCTTGCCTTGGAGATCGCTCAACGGCTGCGCTCACACCTGCAGCAGCGCCTCGGACTCCAGGTCTATTTGACCCGGGACACTGACGCTGATATTTCTTTCGACCAACGCGCCTCTACAGCCAACACGAATCACTCTGATGTGTTCATTTCGGTTCATGTGGGCTTTTCGCTGGATCAAAATTGGAAAGGTACCCGGGTCTATGTTTATTCCCCCATCAAAGAAGCGGTTGCCTCTCCGCAACCGGTGGCTCCGGGGGCCGGATCCCCCACGCAGCCTCCGCCGGAAAAATCCCCGGTCGTCCACTTGTATTTTCGTGATTGGACAAGAGCGAATGCCGCCAATTTTCAAATGAATCAGGCCCTGGCCGAACTTTTCGAATCGGAGCTGGCGCCTCTTTGGAGCCAGGAGCCCAGCGCCCCACGGATTGCTGCTCTCCGGCCCTTGGCGAACGTGGTGATGCCCGCCGTGATGGTGGAGCTCGGCAATCTGAACTCGGAGACCGATGTTCAGCAGATCGCCAACCCCCAGTTTCAGGCCAGAATTGCTATGGCCATGACCAACGCCATCCAGCGGTTCAAACCGGTTTACGAAGCCCAGGGCGGCTCGGCACTCGTGGCACCGAAGCCTAAAGGGGGTCCTGAGATTGCACCGGGCAAGCAAGAGAAGCCCTCCCCGCGATAGGGGAAATGGACGACCTCAAGATTAAAATAATCGATGCGGCGACATCTTAAGGAAATCATTGTAGTGGCCCTGCTCGTAGCGAGCGCCGTGGGAGTTCATTATTTTCGAGGCTTCTCACGCATCGTGGAGCTGTTTCGCCGCGAGAGCGCTCAGCCGGCAAAACCCTTTCAGCCTGCATCGACCCTTTTGATCACCTCGGCGGCCTCCGTGCCGGTCAAACTTTACTTTCCCTCCCTGGCCAGCGCGGGCATGCTGGAGGAGGAAGGCGCCGAAATTCGGGCTTCTGAGCTGGACCAGAACCGCGCCAAGCAGATCATCTTGAAACTCATTGAAGGGTCAAAGAATAACCGCGGACATACAATCTCACAGGAGACTGTGCTCAAGGAGCTTTTCCTCACTCCCAATGGTACCGCTTTTGTCGATTTTTCAGGGGCCCTGCAGAAAAACCATCCCGGAGGGATCGAATGCGAGTTACAGACGCTTTATTCGGTGGTGGATTCCCTGACGGTGAACATTCCCAGCATCAAACGAGTCCGTTTTCTAATTGACGACGCGGAAGTGAACACCCTGGTTGGGCACACAGATCTCACCCAGGCATTCACCCAGGATCTTAACTATGTAGTCAGATCCCCGGTCAGTTCCGCCGCCCCAGCCTCTCCGGTCCCCGCTGCCCCGGCTCCCGATCCCGATCCGAAGAAGAATCCCGCAAGGAGATTATTAAGTGCGCACTGATCAACGAACTCCCGACGCATTGCGAGCGGTCACCATCATCCCGAACTTCATCCCGACCGCTGAAGGTTCGGCCTTAATTTCGGTGGGCCGGACGCGGGTCATCTGCACTGCGTCCGTGGAGGACACCGTCCCGCAGTTCCTGCGGGGTCAAGGCAAAGGTTGGATCACCAGTGAATACGCCATGCTTCCACGCGCCACGCTGACGCGCTCTCCCCGCGAGGTTACCCGCGGGCGACCCTCAGGCCGAACCCACGAGATTCAACGATTGATCGGGCGCTCGCTTCGCAGTGTGGTAGAATTGAGCCGGCTTGGAGAGCGAACCATTTACATTGACTGTGACGTCATTGAGGCCGATGGCGGCACCCGGACCGCATCCATCACGGGAGCGACGGTGGCTCTGGCGGCTGCCCTGAAGCGTCTCTGTGCGGAGAAACGGCTGGAGAGCTCACCGCTCAGAGAGATGGTCGCTGCCACGAGCGTCGGTCTGGTCAAAGGCGAGGTAATGCTGGATCTCGATTACAGCGAGGACAGTACCGCGGAAGTCGATATGAACGTCGTCATGACCGCGGGGGGACGGTTCGTGGAAGTTCAAGCGACGGCCGAGGGAAATCCTTTTGCAAAAGATCAGATGGACCGACTCCTGCTCCTGGCGGAAAACGGCATCCGACAGCTCATCGAAATGCAGAAAGAAGCCATCCAGAAGGCATAACTTCTATGGGCAACCCTGAAAGAACAAGACTGTTTTTGGCCACGACGAATGACGGTAAGATCCGGGAGATTCAACACGCGCTGGAGGAGTTGTCGATCGACTTTTCTACCTTGAAGGAAATTAAAGACGCGGAGATCTCTGCCGAGGAAAAACCGACAGTTCTTGAGAATGCGATTTACAAGGCGTTACATTACAGCCGATATTCTGACGCCCTGACCCTAGCCGACGATACCGGGCTTGAGGTTGATGCCCTCGGCGGCGCCCCCGGAGTTCATTCGGCACGTTATTCGGGCGATCTCGCCAGCGATCCGGAAAATACCCAAAAGCTCCTGCGCGCGCTGGCCGGCATTCCGGAAGAGAAGCGGACCGCCCGGTTTGTTTGCGTCATGGCCATCGCCTTTCGAGGCCGCCTGATCAAGTCGTTTCACGGCCATTGCGATGGCCGTATTCTCGAGGCCCCGCGGGGGACAGGTGGATTCGGATATGATCCGGTCTTTTTCATTCCCTCCCTCAGCAAGACCTTTGCGGAACTCACCACCGAAGAAAAGAACAAGATCAGCCACCGCGGAAAGGCCTTGGAGCGCGTGCACGACTATTTCTTGTACGCCACTGAAACCGCCTGATCCCATTGATCAGGGTGAGTGCTCTTTCCATTTTTGAATACACCGGATCCCGCCTCCAAGGAATTGACAACCGCCGAAAACTCTTGTAGGTTGAGGGCGATTTTTCGGCCACGGGGCGTAGCTCAGCCTGGCTAGAGCGCTTGCTTTGGGAGCAAGAAGTCGGAGGTTCAAATCCTCTCGCCCCGACCATACCTTCCCGGATCTTCTTCATCTCCAACTGTTTCGCGGCGCAATTGTTGCAGCGCTAGCCGCAGTGTCACCCCAAGGGCCCTGCAACAAAGGTATGAAACCGGATTCACAAGTGGATCCCTATCAGAGCCGCACAGCGGCGAAATAAAGTAGCCTGGGGCGTCAGCCCCAAGAAGAGCGCTCGCCCTCACCAGGCAGCCCGCCTTGGCAGGCGGCATAATTCTCTTGTTCAACAACCAGTTCGTTTCAGCTGCTTCCCATGCAAAGGAATAGAACAAGAGAGTAGTCGGTAAATTCGGCATTGAAGCGAAAGAACACCGCTTCTCGAGATCGAGCAAATGAGCGTCATCCAGGTCAGGCCCGGCCTCGGGGATGTGTACAGGTTTGCGCTTTATGCCACAATGGAGATCATACTCAGGATGTGAAGTCCCAGGTCGGTGTCGCCGCTTACTCGGACTTGAGACATGGCGGAGTCCCGGTTAATCCCCTTTGTAAAGATCCGCCAGGCGATTTCCTGCGGGATAGTCGTGTCGCAAACCTTTTCACCAAGAGGTGCTTGCGTCAGCCTCCAGCTCTCGCTGTCCCGATAAAGATACCAACTCCCTCCACATTCCCCCGAAACATTGAACTGTGAGTATGACCCTGCTTTTGCGGTTTGAGTTCGATAGGTGAACGGCAGGGCGCGCATAAAACAATCCAAGACCGGATGGTAAAATTCGGGTGTCACGATTCCTGGCTTATCGACGGCAAGCCGGATTTGCTGCTGGTGATGCCATCGCTCCGTGAATTCCCGTGCCGTATTGAACCAGTTTGCGGACCGCTCTTCCCCTGCCCAACTCACCGCGAAAGGTGATGTTGCAATGGGATCCAGGGAGGCGTGGAAATCGCCGAGTAACCTGGAAGCGACTTCCATCATGGAGATCAAGACAGCCGGACTCAGTCGACGATAGAAGTTGACGCCCTCCTGATTCAAACGATTAATGAAAGCTGCCAGTTCCACGTTCGAGGCGATGCGGGGTGGCTCGTGGGCATATCCGTCACGGGCCACGGAGACGCCGCGAAGTGCAGTATCGAGCAGATGCGCAGCGACATCTTTGACCTTCCACCGGGGAGCCAGGGTCTGCCTCTCCCAGTCGTCGGGATCGAGAGAGTGAAGCAGTTCGACCAGCATGCGTTCGAGCTTTGGAAAAAGATGGATGGTGATGATGGGCTTCAAGGACTCCACTTGATCATTCATTTACCCATTCTATCCTTGGGTGCCGCCTTCATTCAAATCTAAGAACTGAACTCTCGGTCTGTGATCAGGCTGACCCATACCCTCTTAATTGGGGTTGTGCCACAGAGGATCAGACGGCTATCCCAGACGGGGTGAAACAAGATTCCATGGAAAATCGTACCTGCACAATTCGAACCTGTATGCGAAAAGACGCGTCACTCGATCCATTCCGCCCGGCCTTTACGCTTGCAGGCGGGAGGGGAGGGCCGTAAAATCCTGAGAGCCATATACCGGACCGACACGAAGAGCCAGAGCGCGTCATCGGGTGACGCGCCGTCTCGTTAGGCGGCCACAGTTGAGGAGTTTACAATGATGGTATCTGTCTTTGTCGGCACCAGCCTCGACGGATTCATTGCGCGACAGAACGGTGATTTCGACTTTCTGCCGGAGGGCGGCGGCGAACCCCACGGCTACAAAGAGTTTATGGCAAGCGTTGATGCGATTGTGATCGGTCGCAAGACCTTCGAGAAGGTTCTGACTCTTGGGCCCTGGCCATATGGTGACAAACGCGTAGTGGTCCTCAGTAGCCGCCCCGTCGACTTTTCCGCGGTCGCCGGAGGCATTGTTGAACAGATGGCCGGGCCTCCGGCTGAGATCGTTTCGCAACTCGCTGCGAGTGGTACCCGCCACCTCTACGTGGACGGTGGGATCACGATCCAAAGGTTCCTGCGCGAAGGGCTCATCCAACGTCTTGTTATCACTCGCGTGCCTGTGCTCATTGGAGACGGGATTCCTCTCTTCGGCGCCCTGCCGCGCGATATCCAGCTTCGTCACGTAGCGACTCGGCACTATCCGAGCGGCTTGGTTCAGAGCGAATACCATGTTGTCGCCTAACAATCGCCTGGAGCTTTCGCTGCGTATGATCGCGTCAAGAAACCGCTTATTTTCCACGCTACGCATAACTCGTGAGGTTCGGATTTAGCCTTCTTCAAAAGGAAACCTGCAAACATGGAACCGATTCTAACCACAGATCCAAAGATCATAGATATTCTGAATGAACTCAAATTAAAGGAGTCGATCTTCCATCGTCCAGAGATTGGAACGACGCGGGCTGACTACGAAAGCATGACGGAAGCCACGTTTTGGGAAGTCAGCGCCTCCGGCCGGCGTTACAGTCGAGAGTTCGTGTTGGACGAACTGGAGAAACGGTGCGCGAACCAAGCTGAAGACACCTTCGAGACCCGCGACTTTCATTGCCTTGAGATTGCCGCTGACATCTACCTGCTCACCTATACCGTGATCCAGGCTGATCGCGTCACTCGCCGGTCAACCATCTGGCGGCGAACGGCCCGGGGTTGGAAGGTCGTGTATCACCAAGGGACTCTTGTAGAAGGTTGCTGAATCCAATGCCTCCCCGGCTTACCCGGTACGCACCTGACCGCTCGTCACAGCGGTCGGCGATCGGCCGTTGCCGAAACCTATCCGAACCACGAACCAGTTTTCGTGCATAGTCCCCCACCGTCTCTGGAGAAGGAAAAACAGTCCTGCCTCTCCTCACCTGTGGTCTGCATCACAAAGCGATCCTCCCAGGTTAGATATTCTTGACTCATGAATCTGGTCGAGATCCACAAACTCCAAGGAGGAGCCAGACCTTGAGGAGAATCCCGGGTGAACCATTTATCAAAATCGGTTGGGTGGAATTGAAGTCAATGGATTTAGTTTTCCTGGTTGTCCTGGCGGCTTATTTGGGTGTTACGGTGTGGCTGGCGCTGGGGCTGCTGAATCCAAAGTAATCCTGAAGGGAAACGTGAACTAATCTTCTTTGTCGGATTCTTGGAATCGACTGGGGTCAGACATGGATAGCCTTCCGCGGCTGACCCCATTTCTTTGCCCCGCCTTTGGGGGACTCTAACGGCACGCCTATCGCGGCCGATTGTCTTCCCTCGCGTGCCAGTCCATGGTCTCCTCCGCTCTTTAAGCCTCCCACAATTTGAGTTCCACATTTTTCTATTGCTTTCCCATAGGAACTGTGCCAATCTTTCTATTGGCACCCAATAGGAGGATTATGAGCGACAAAACAGAGGTCTGGCAGGGAACCCTGGCCCTGATGATCCTGAAGACCCTCGAAGCGATGGGACCGCTGCATGGTTACGGGATTGCCCGCCGGATTGAGCAGACCAGCGACAATCTTCTGGTGGTCAACTACGGGACCATTTATCCGGCTCTCCTGAAACTAGAGCAGGAGGGCTACATCGACTCCGAGTGGGGCGTGTCGGACAACAACCGCAGGGCCAAGTACTACCGCCTCACCCGCGCCGGACGAAAGCACGTTGAGAAGGAAACTCAGGATTGGGAACAAGCCACGGCCATACTCGCAAGATTTCTGGCGCCGGGAGAGGAGCACTCTTGAGACGACTGCGCGCCTGGTTTCTGCGCCTCGGCGGTTTGTTCAACAAGGAACACCGCGACCGGGAGTTGGCAGAAGAGCTGGAAAGCCATCTCCAGTTGCATATCAAAGACAAATTGCGTCGCGGGATGACCCAAGAAGAAGCGCGCCGCCAGGCGCTGGTCCAGATGGGCGGCCTCGAGCAAACGAAGGAGCGTTACCGCGAGCGGCGGGGCCTGTTGTGGCTCGAAACAGCCTGCCAGGACTTGCGGTTCGGCCTTCGGATGCTGCGCAAGTCACCCAGTTTCACTGCGGTCACAGTCCTCACCCTCGCGCTTTGCATCGGGATCAACACAGGCATCTTCCAGATTTTCAACGCGCTCGCTTTACGCCCCCTGGAGTTGCCCGGCTCTCAGCGCTTCGTTAGCCTCTACCAGGGATTTCAGATCACGCGGGGTCCGCTGCACCGCAATGTGCATGGCAGCGAGAATGGTTTCTCGTATGCCGAATATAAGGGATACCGCGACCAGAATCATGTTTTCTCAGGCCTGCTGGCTTACGATCCGTTTGTTGAAGCCACATTGGGCGGCGACTCCCCCAGGCAGTTCCTCGGCACTCTAGCGACGTGCAACTACTTCGAAGTTCTGGGGACGCCCCCTGCTCTCGGCAGAAATTTCGTCGACTCCGATTGCGCCGCATCCGGCAGCAGTGCCGTCATCGTGCTCAGCGACGAGATGTGGCGCGGTGTATTCGCCGCCGACCCATCCATCATTGGAAAGTCCATTTCCCTCAATCGAGTCTCGCTCACAATCGTCGGCGTCGCGCCTCGTGGTTTTTCGGGAACAGAAGTGGTTCCTTCCGCGTTCTGGGTGCCTCTGACCATGCAGCCGGGCCTGCATTCAGGGCAAGGACAGATTGAGGACATGCTGGCGGACAACGATCTGAGCTGGCTCCAATTAATTGGAAGCGTCCGCGGCGATTTCTCAAATGCGCGGGTCATCGCAGATCTTAGCGTCATCGCGGCCGGCCTGGACCGGAGGCATCCCGGAGCCGTGTCGAGACTCACCGTAGCGGCTCCCACGTTTTTCGGACGGCCTGAAGAACGCCGTGCGGTGGTCGGCGTCGGTGCACTGATTCTCTGTGCTGTCGGACTCGTTCTCCTCATTGCGTGCATGAATGTCGCGAGTCTTCTACTCGCCCGTGCCACCACGCGCAGGCGGGAGATCGCGATCCGCCTAGCGACCGGCGCCAGCCGCGGCCGCCTGGTGCGTCAGCTCCTAACCGAGAACTTCTTGCTTGCGCTGCTCGGGGGTGCACTGGGTTCGATACTGGCTTTCTGGTCTTTTGAGGCGGTCCTGAATTTCGCGCTTT
>JBAVHJ010000332.1:0-19745 GCA_049685715.1 Terriglobia bacterium
GCCAATCCCAGCATCGAGCCAATCAGAATTTGTCGGCAGCGTCTCGGGGAGACGGTTTTGCGCTGCTCCGTGAATTCTTTGGACATCCACTGGCTATACTTGTCGAGGTTGGCATTAAATCGCTCCGCCAGGGGCGGGTAGAGTGAATAGAGAATGAACCCCGCCACCGCCCCAAACGCAAGCACCACCCCCCATCGAAAGATCAGGAAAAATGCATTCACAGGATTCCTTCTCCTTTTGTCCCGCCGGCAAGCGCCGTTTAGGCGGTCTGGATCAAGAAAATTTCTCTCGGGATAATGATCCCGCGCTGCTGCAACTTTTCGACAAACTTGGGCACGATCCCCGTCGGAACGAACTGCCCCAGCACCTTCCCCTCGGGAGACATCCCCGTCTGCTTGAAAATGAAGATATCGGACATCGTAAAAACGTTGCCTTCCTGCCCCGTCACCTCGGAGATATGGGTGATTTTCCGGCTGCCATCGGCGATGCGAGACTCTTGCACCACGACCTGAATGGCCGAGGCAATTTGATCCCGAATGGCCTTCGAGGGCAGGTCGAGTCCCGCCATCAGGCTCATCGTCTCCAAACGGGACAAGGCGTCACGCGGCGTATTGGCGTGCACGGTGGTGAGCGATCCATCATGACCGGTGTTCATGGCCTGGAGCATGTCCAGCGCCTCTCCCCCGCGGCATTCGCCCACCACGATACGGTCCGGCCGCATACGCAAACAATTGCGCACCAGATCGCGAATCGTGATCGCGCCCTCCCCCTCGATGTTCGGAGGACGCGACTCCAGACGGACCACGTGATCCTGAGGCAACTGCAGTTCCGCGGAGTCCTCCACGGTCACAATGCGCTCGTCCGTGGGGATGAAGGAGGAGAGAATATTGAGCAGGGTCGTTTTCCCGGAGCCCGTGCCGCCGGAGATGACGATGTTCTGGCGCGCCCGGACTGCCGCCGCCAGCAGCTGAGCCATTTGGTTCGTCAGCGTGTTGTACTGGATGAGGTCTTCCACCTTCAGGCGTTTTTTGGGGAATTTGCGGATCGTCAGACAGGGTCCGCCCAGCGCCAGCGGGGGGATGATGGCGTTGACGCGTGATCCATCGGACAAGCGGGCATCCACCATGGGCGATTTTTCATCGATGCGCCGGCCCAGCGGGGCGACAATCCGCTCGATGACTCCGCGGAGTTGTTCGTTGGTCAGAAACCGTGACTTGCTCAGCTCGATCTTCCCCCTGCGCTCGACATAGATCTGGTCGATGCGATTGACCATGATTTCAGTGATGTCAATGTCGGCCAGCATATCTTCGAGAGGACCCAATCCCAGCGCTTCGTCGATGACTTCCTTCACTAACAGCTTGCGTTGCTCGCGGGAGGCCGACAGTCCTTTCAGCTCTTCATCCAGCAATGCGACAATCTTCATTTCAGCGCGTTGCCGGACCTCCAGGACCTTGGTCGGATCCTGGCTCACGAGATCCGACTTCACAATCTTCAGCTCATCCACCAACCGTTTGTGGATGCGCAACTTCAGATCGAGAAACTTTTCCTCCACAGTACGCTCGCCACTGATGGGGACCACCACGGCGCCGACGGCCGCTGCCGGAACCGGTCCTGCGGACGCGTGGAATTCCGGGGCGGCTGACCCCCGCTGTTGCCGTGCCAGGGCTCCCAGGCGGCGGAAATCGGCCCGCAATTGCTGGTGAAGCATCTGGCTGGTGGCGTCGATCGCGCGGGTAATGGGATGCCGCGCGTCCATCAGCACCAGGGGCGTGGCCATTGACATCGACAAAGAAATCGCATCTCCGTCCTCAGGGACTTGCACGCTGAGGGGAAGGTTCAAGCTGCGCTCCATCACCTCCGGGCTGACCAGGGTCTTCGTAGTCACCCGGTTGGCAATGATGCGGAAGATCTCGCGGGCGAAGTGCAGGGATTGGAGGTACTCCAGCTTGCGCCGCGCCCGGGTGACCGAAAGCATGTCCGGAGTCACCAGCAGGGCGATGACGTCGGAATTGTCGAAGATTTCAATGTTGGTCGAATCCAGATCCGTGGACGTATCCACCACGACGTAGTTGTAGGCGCCGCGGACCAGGTTCATGATGCGATTGATGTGGCCTTCGTTGATGAGCTTGCTTTGAAAGGACTCGTTGATCGCCGCCAGAACATCGATGCCCGAAGTGTGGTGAGTGAAGTAGCCTTTCACCAGGGCGGGCTGGAGGCGTCCTAGGAGGGGGATGAGGTCCGCGATGGCCTTGACTTTGTCGAGGCCAAGCAATTGCGCCGCATCGCCAGGGAGCGGAAGCCCCATGTCGAGCAGCAAGACCTTTCCCTTGCTCTCACGCATCAAACTGATGGCCAGATTGACTGCGAACAACGTCTTGCCGCAGGCGCCCTTGCCCGAATGAACCGTGACGATGTGTCCCGTCGTTTCCGAACTCAAAAGCTTCCCGCCTCCACTCTGCGGCCTCAGACCCGGCCGCCCTCTATCCAACGGCAGTATCTGATCCGGGGTGCGCTCCCGCCATCCCTCTACTTCTTCTTCGCTTTCTTGTCCTTCGCCTTCTTCTGATCCTTGGTCTGGGCCGTGTCGGGCGTGCCCATTTCCTTGTCGGTTGCCGTCAGTTCCTTGTACTGGTCAAAGTTTTTCTGGGTCTCACCGGCAACGTTTTGACCTGCTTCTGCAGCGCTCCTGACGAGGTGGGGCGTCGCAAACATCACCAGGTCCGTCTCATTTTTTCGGAACTGCTGTGACTTGAACAGGTTTCCCAATGCCGGAAGGTTTCCCAGGGCCGGGATCTTGTCGACCAGCAGGCTGTCCTCGTTTTGGACCAAACCGCCCAGGACAATCGTCTCGCCTTCATGGACGAACAGCTTGGTGTCCACCTGGTTCTTGACGATGCCCGGAGGGCTGTCCGCAGTTCCCTGGCCGCTTAAGCGGCTCGCCTCGATGGAGATGGCCATGGAAATGTTGTTGAGTTGATCGACCTGCGGGAGAAAATCCAGCTTCAGCCCGAATTCCTTATACTGGACGGAGAACTGTCCCAGACCCTGCGCCACGCGGATGGGGATTTCTCCGCCGACAAAGAGATGCCCCTTTTCTCCACTGCGCGTGATCAGGGTGGGATTGGAAAGAATGCGTCCTTTGCCGGTCGAAGTGATGGCATTCAACTGAGGCAAGTTCATCGTACCGGTAATCGGACTGAGGGCGGGTCCCCCCTTTGACTTGAAGGTCATGGGATTCAGCTGGACCGGACTGCCGGACCACTGTACCCCCAGGTTCCGCAGGTAGCTGCGGTCCACTTCCATAATCTTGACATCCAGCTGCACGGTGCGAACGGAGGAGGCCTGCTGCTCGTCCATCAGACGCTGGGTCTCCTTCGACATTTTCACCAGGTTCAGGACGTCCTTTCGCCCCGCCACCACTTTGTTGATGCGGTCCATATCATCCTGGGTCAACACTTCACCATCAATCACCACTTGCGAACCGACCGCCCGGAACTTGATCCCTTCGATGTTTCCAATAATCTGCTGGAGTTCCTGCATCGTTTGCCGCACATTGGTGGGATTGACATAGATTTGGATCTCATCGTGCAAGTTTCCCTGCTGGTCCCACAGCATCAACTTGGTAATCCCCACCTGGCGGCCAATGAACAAGACCACCGTACGGTCTTTGATGATCTCGATCTGGCAGATCTTCGGGTCTCCGATGGAAATATTGCCGATTTTATAATTCATGGTGACCGTCTTCTGGTCGCCCACGAACAGCGTCTGATCCTCGGCCCGCGCCGTTCCCAATGCGGAGAACAGGATCACCACCCCCAGCATGCAGATACCCAGGGGCAGGACCCGGCTCCGGCGGCTTTTCGTTTCTTGCTTTTTCATGATGCTACCCACCTTTCTTCCTGTAAAAATACGGCAGACTCTTTCATGCAGGCCCCGCCCAACCCTCGACAAGGTGCGGGTGAATCACGGCTTATTGGCCTCGGATTTCGCGCCAGGAGGGACCATGCCGTGGCACCACCGGCATGTCCACCTTCAACACTGTAAACGCCGTCGAATTTTTCAGTTCCACGAGGGTGTCCCTTTCCCGGAACGACCGCAACACCAGGGTCAGATCGCCGGCGTTCTGGGCGAAGATGATGTCCTGGGCGTTCTCCGGGGTCATCGCCACCGTGACCGTCATGAACCTCGGCGGAGCTTCCGGTCTCGCCGGGACACCCGTCTGGCCATACTGCTCCAATCGCTGCTTGGCCTTTTCTCGCTGATCCTGATTCAGGGTGATCGTCTCCCCGGTGTCCTGGCCTGTTGCCAGCACAAGGACATTCTGGAAAAGGGTCAGGGCTTGCGACTGCTGGTTGGGGGCCACGGAAATAGGGGTCACCTGGGCGTTGGCCGGGAACGTGCCGAACTTAAACAGACCCACGATATCAACGTAATTGCCAGGCTGGACCAGGTTGGCGACTCCACTGACATCGTTGACGGCGAGGGTCACCGCGCGTTTGCCGACGGGGACTTTAAACGCCAGACCGGTGCCCTTGTCATAAGAGATCAGTTCGGTGCCCAGGACCTGAGAGCTTTTCATGATCGGAACCCGGGAAATGCTTCCAACGACCTGTTTCAGGTCGGAGACCGATCCCGTCTGAACCCATTTCTTTGGGACTTGGGCGAGCTTGACCTGATTTTCTTCGATGGGCACGCTCGGGAGGATATCATCGGTGGCGATGATCACATCCTTGGGATTGGAGCTTTCCAGCAGCTCGGTTTCTCTTGTGTTCAGGTAGACGTACACAAGGATCATGGCAACAATCGCCAGCAGCAGCGACATAAGCACGCGGGGTTTAAGTTTCATCAGAGGTCCTCACTTGGAGTTTCATTCTGGTCGAGTCGTTTGTAATCATTCGGCGGTCATTCGGCGCAGGTTTAATTCAAAACTGAAATCAGGTCTTGGAACAAACGCTCACGTTCAATTGCCACAATTCGGTGCCAACCCATACCCGGTAATATTTCCATGGCTGTCGTAAAGGGTTGTATGCGGGAACGCGGGTTCTTGCATCGGATGGCCCATAATCCATCCCAGTTGCATTTCTCCCACGGTGTGGCTATTCCCATCTCCGTCGGTCATGGTGGCGCCGCACCCTTTTTGGGGAGGCGCCTGCGAATTGCCTAAGGACACTTCCGGGCTCGTCCCGACGATGTCCCATGGAAGGCCTTTGGTTCCCGCGGCAATCCAATACACCCGGGTGACCTGTGTGGGGACTCCCAGCATGCTGCTTTGGAAAAACGGAATAATGGGAAACGACTGCTGGCCGGAGCCACCACCACCACCGCCGCCGCCTCCACCTCCCCCGCCGCTGGCCTTGGCCAGGGTGAGCGGCGAGCTGTAGTGCTTGATTTCATTGTCGCTATTGTTCTTGTCGCGCGCGTTTTTGAAGGCGTCGTAGTATGCATTGGCGGCCATCTGAAAGAGCGTGTTGTGAATCAGGAAGGTCTGGTAGATGCCCGCGATGAGCATGAACATCAGGAACATGACGAACAAGGTCTCCATGGTGGCCTGGCCACAGGATGGATTCCTGGGGCCCCCTCTCCGCCGGAAATTGGTTTCCAGCGTCTTGAGGCTTCGAAGGTCTCCCCGATCGACTTCCGTTTTCATTCGCCTTATCCTGCTTGATAAATCATTGAGTGCTTAGTGTTTGATATTGCTGATCTCCGATTCAATCGTCTGAAAACTGGACAACGAGACGCCGTTCTGTGAGGCCTGAATCACCAGTTGCGCATCCAACCACAGCTTCGTCATTTGGGTTTGGGTATACCCGCTGTAATCGCCGTCGTCCAGATATCCTTTCAGCGGCAGCATCCTCACCTGGAACTTCCCGCCCTCATCGCTGTTATCAGGATCGATGGAGCCGTTGGTGGGTTTGGCGAAGGCCACAGCGGTCATGGCCGGTATCTTAAAAACGCTCGGAAGGACCACGCCATCGGTTGGGTCGGCCTTGACCCACCACAGGAAGTTGACTTTCTTATGGCCGTCCTTGGCGATGTTCCACACCTCGCTCAGATCCAGTTGATGAACATTGGCTCCGATCCAATATATCCCCACGTAGGTGGTGTTCTCGCCCTCCATCTTCGAAACTTTATCAGTTTCAATCAAATCGCCGGGAATTCCAAAAAGAGGATACGATAACGGAACCCCACTCAAGAGTTGGTCGCCGTTTTTCTTGGTGACCTCCCTCGCCTCCTCGACCGCCTGAACATTTCCGGTCAAATTCAAAGCTTTGAAAAATGGTTTGTAGATGCCATTCCCGACCTGCCACAACGGGTCAGCGATGTCGGCCAGATAATCCAAGGTCACCGTAAAGCTCACCGTTAGAATCTGGGTGGGGGTGAACACAAACCATTTTTCGGCCCAGTTGGTTTCATACATGGAATTGAGCACCTGGGCCTGTCGCGTGGCGCCCGTCCACGCTCCGGAGTCGGCGATCATCTGCAGGATTGTCCGCCGGTTGATGGCTTGGCCAAGGTTGACAATAAACGCCAGGAACAAGAACAGTGTCCAGAAGGCAGCGATAAAAAAGAGGGTCGTCTGACCACGTTCGGAACGGAAGCGGTTTGCCGGGGATTGCAGGGAGGGTTGTTCCTTCAGGGTGCCGATCGAAGGAGCGGTCATTTATTGTCCCCCTTTTCGTCATCTTTCTTTATGTTCTCCTGGATCATGGGCGCGCGGCCGATCGTCTTAACCGCCGAGGAACTGGTCCCGGCAAGGAAGGTTGGGATCCCCAGGGTGGTTTGATAGCTCACTTCGATGCAGGTGTTCTCACCGCTCCCGCCACCACCTCCTCCCCCCCCACCGCCCACACCGTGGCAGGAGGCTTTGTTGACATCAATTCCCGAGCCGCTCGAACCCCAGTTCATTGCTCCCAATACATCCTTGGCGGCGTCTTTGGCCTTGTCCATGCCATCATTGTTATCCACGTTTACAGACCAGGCCCGGGCGGCGGCGAAGGCAGCATAATTGGTCAGCACCTTTGTGCTGGCAATCATGGTGATGATCACGAGGGACCAGAGCAGGAAAAAAAAGATCAGGAAATTGATCAAGAACTCGAGGAGAACTTGACCTTCTTCCGATTTCCGCTTTCCATCGGGACTCTTCCGTATCATCGACTTCGACCGGCCAGACTTCTTTATTAACATGGTCAAAACCCAGGAATCCTTCTGACCTGCTCACCTACGGGTCCGCAAAAAAAAGGTGCTCCCGCGCCCTCAAAGGGGGTTGGCGGCCGATCCTCTGTGCGGTTGATCAACTGCCAACCCCTCAATCACGGGAGTTGCGTCATTCGGTTCCCGGCCTCCATCCCCGATCCTTAATGCTCCAGGATGAATACTCAGAAGCTGCTGGAGGCGTTGGTAATAGCATTGATGATGTTCGCCACCAGGTTGCTCACCAGGTTCTTGAACCTCGGAGAGAGGAACATTGCGATGGCGATCAACAAGCTCACCATGATCAGGACAATGACCAGGTATTCCAACGTGGTTTGGCCGCGCTCCCCCCGAGCTTTACGTCGCAGATCGGCTCCCCAGAAGATGGCCCTGCTAGACCATTCCACTACTCGGTCGTTCAATCGCGATAGCTTGCCAAACATACTGTCCTCCTTGATATGGATTGGGTTCGCTTTACAAGTCTGCAAGGCGAACGCCTTTGTGGTTGACGGGCGCTCTGAGATAGAGTCGAACATTCCAGAAAGTGTGCTCTGTGAAGGAATCGGGATCCTGAGTGACTCTCATTCTCAAGAAAGTCAATAGAACCATCCAAGCCGAGGCCGCTTCGTCCGTCACTCCCTGCACCGATTCAACAATCTTCTTGCTCCCTAAGTCGTGTAGGGCGAAATGAGCTTCTGAATCAGGGCCCTCATGAAGTGGGACCAGCGGGGGGCTACAAAGCCAAGCACAGCAATCGCGATTCCCCCAACCAAAAGAACGAGTGTGAGATACTCAAACAGCGACTGCCCTCGGGCATCCAGATGTGTGCGGATTCTTCTCATGTGAGTCTGATAACATCAGCCTCAAAGGTTTTTCACGGAGCCATCCTGGCCACGTGCAGACTCACGCTCTTAAATCCTTTGGCCAGCGCCCCCCCGAACTTCATAAAAACGAAGATGACCACCACGAAAAACCCAAGCAGAAGGACATACTCAAATATAGCTTGGCCTTTTGACCTCAATCCCCTTCGAAGTCGAAATGGGTGTCCCTTATGTATCATCTCAGGAAGAAAGCTACATAATTAAATAGGAAGGTTTATCTATGAAAACAACGCTCAAGGCGGGTTTCAGTATGTCAAAAACGAATTTGGGTGTCAAGCACCCGTCATTCAGGGGGAAGTTGACCTCCGCGAAAAAATAACACATTCGCTGTCCAGATAACGTCGCTCCCAGTCCGGATCAGCGTCCACGACGTATCGCAGAGGGGCGTCCGGGCGTATCATGACCCATTGGATTTGGTACTGGTGGAACAACTTCTTCCAGTTGTCGTTTGCGTCCCCCACCTCGGGCTGGCCCAGGAGTTTGAGAAACTCCCTCGCAAAATCCTCCCCGTACATGTCAAGGCGGCCATCGATGAAAACCTTGATGTTTGGATAGAAATTGTAGATGAGAAATCCTCCCGTGACCGAGTCATTGAAAACGTGCCCGGGGGGCATGTGGGACTTCAGGTACTCAATTGCCGCCACGGGGAACCCCCTCTCCTTCAAGTAGCGGAAATCCATTACGCGGTGGCCCCCCAGGTAGCCCTGATGCGCCACAACCCAACACAACACCACTAGGACAACGACCGACCAGAGGTGGCGCCTGAAGTTCCGTTCCATCGAAACGACCAACTCAATGCGTTGAAAAATGCGCAGCAGTGCGCGCTGAAACCGTGGCGCACGCGACAGGTTTTCCTTGAGAGGCTCGCCCACCCCACGCAGCAGACGGGCGTAAATGGGGGCGCAGATCAGAAGCATGACCGGGATATTTCGCAGGGAAATCAGACCCAGCGCAATCCAGACCACCAGCGTCAGGGCCTCCTCCAGGCGGAGACGATATCGCGAATACAACAGTAAGAGGGTGGGGGCGATGACCGCCACGAGGAAGGGATGAAAAATGAACCATTGGAAGGAGGGGGAGAACTGTTCGTTGAAGAGATTAAGATTGTGAACGGTCTTGAAATAGTCGTACAAATAACCGTAGAGCTTATATCCATTGGGATTGATCAGGGACGCCGCGAGGGTCATGACGACGACCACACCGGTTTGCTCCACCTTGGGACGGAGGACCGCGCGCCGCTCGTGGGAGGCAAAAACATACTCGAAGGCGGCGCTGAAAAAGAACGTCAGGACCATCGTCACCCCGGCGATAAAACCGGCGTGGAGATTGACCCACAAGATCATCAGTACGGGCAGGACCCATATTCGCTTCGCGGACAGTGTGCCTGCGGTGAAACGATCCAAAAAGTAAAAGTAAGGGACGACAAAGAGGTAGGAAACAATGTGTGGGCGAGCCACCCAGTGAAAATTGCTTCCCAGGATGACAAACAACAGCAGGGGAAAGGACAGTAAAAATGAGAACCCCTCCCGCCTTAGAAGCTTATAGAGGAGGGTGTAGGTCGTGGCAAGCACGAGAACCATGAAAAGAACAACGCCGTTTAACCCGAAGCGACTGTGGAGGGCGGCAAAGATGACTTCAGTGCCCCACTCATAGGCCACCCACCAGGCATTCGGTTTGGTGAATGAAAAAATGTCGTGATGAGGGATGCTGTGCGTCTCGAGCATGTACTGCCCCGCCCGAATGTGCCATCCCGGGTCCCCGTCGAGAAAATAGTATTTGTTGACGCGCGAAAAAAGCATGATGAGACTGAGCGTAATGAAGCATACCTCGGCGGTGGAGGGCATGACCCACGCCAACCCACCGCCCGGGGCCTTCGCCACGGCGGGGGGACTCGTCAGAGGGGTTCGGGAGTCATTCATAGGGATCATCTGCGGGTTCATCTTCCCATGGAATAAAAGGAAATAGAACCTGCTCAATGATAATCCAACATCGTTTCAACTGACTTGCAATTCCGGGCGATGGGTGCTGCGCGGCCTTGACTCAGGACATAATCTTCTTGCGAACATAAATCACGCAGTGCTCGTCGAGGAACAACCGCTCCCAATCCGAATCCCTGTCCAACACAAATCGCAATGCAAGATTGGGGCGAATCATCACCCATTGAATCTGATAGTGTTTAAACACGTCCCTCCAGGTTCCGTTCCCACGGTCAACCTCAGGCGTATTAATCAAGGTCAAATAGGTTTCCGCAAAATCTGCCCCGTACATGTCCAGACGCCCGTCGGCAAACACTCTTATTTCAGGATAGAAGTTATAAATGAGATACCCTCCCATGGCCCACTCATTGAACACATGCCCTGAGGGCGGATGCGCCTTGATGTAGTCTAGACCCGCCACCGGATAATCCCATTCATCGTTGAAATGAAAGCGCAAAATCTGTTTATTTCCCCCGTACCCGTGATGCATCACGGCCCAGATTAAAATCAGCATGACCAGCGTGACCAGGAGATGCCGATTGAAGTATCGCTCCATCGAAAGGGCGCGTTCCAGTCGGCAAAACAGCCGTTGCCCCTGTTCCTTGAGGCGAGGTATTCGTGAAACCCATGGTTTGAGTGGTTCATCCAAGCCGCATAGCAATCGGGCGTAGATGGGGGCACAAATGAAGAACATCACCGGAATGTTTCGCAGAGAAATCAGGCCTAGCGCGATCCAAATACACAGCGTCAGGCTCTCTTCCAGCCGGAGCCGGTAACGGGTATACCGCATTAGAAGAATCAGTCCCAGAACCGCTGCCAGAAAAGGCTGAAAGATGGGCATCTGGAAGATGGGAGATAAGAGTTCATTGACCGGGTTAAGGGTGTGAACCGCCTTGAAATACCGGAACAAATAAACATAGAGGCCATAGCCGTAGGGATTGATTAGCGAAGCAAGCAGCGTTGCCGCAGCAAGACCACCGGTTTGTCGGACCTTGATGATTAAGGAGACGCGGAGCCCGGCCGGGGCGGCCACGTACTCCAGTAGGGCGCTTGAAAAGACGGTCAACACCAGGATCTGACCGGCCAGGAAGCCGGGGTGAAGGTTGACCCAGAGGACCATGAGCCCCGGGAGAATCCACAGCCGGTGGGCAGGAATCGCCCCCCGGCTGACGCGGTCCAAGACCAATATAAAGAGGCTGACAAAAAGGTAAGATACGACATGGGGTCGAGCAGCCCAGTGGAACCTGCTGCCCATGATGACGAACAGAAGTAACAAAAAAGAGAGCGTAAAGGAAAAACCTTCGCGCCTTAGAAGCTTGTACAAAAGGACATAGCTCGCCGCCAGGATGAAAACGACTAAAAGGACGATGCCATTCAAACCGAAATGACGGTCGAGGGCAGCAAAAATAACCTCGGTGCCCCACTCGTAAGCAACCCACCAGGCACCCGGCATCGAAAATGAAAAGATGTCATGGCGCGGGATACTCCCGGTCTCCAGAATGTATTGGCCCGTTCGAATGTGCCACCCGCGATCCCCGTCATAGAGGAAGTAGGGATCGTTGCGGCCAAAAAGAAGAATCAGGAGGAGAGTGAGAAAGAAGGCGTCTGCCGTGGAGGGGAGCAGCCATCGAAGCCAGCCGGAGGGAGTTTTCTCGGCACTGGGGACAGCGGGGCGAGATGTGACAGAGTCGTTCATGGAGTCCCGATATTCTCCTCAAAGCGTAGGGGACGGTGACGGTTGTGGCTCACACGAAGAATTGCCGAACTTTCGGTCCATGCCCGAGTAGGGTTGATTTTGTACCTTGAACTCCAAATTGCCTGTATTGGACCTGCGGGCGGGATCCTCTTGCGACGGCCCTGACTCGACGGACGGCCCAACCTGCGGTCCCCCGGAATCGGGATGGGCGATTGTTCGGTCTTTATCGGGTCAGGAACTGGAGCGATTTCTTGAGCAGGTTTTCGAACGTCTGCTCATGTCCTTCGTCGTGCAGCACTTCGCGCACCGCCTTGTCAGCCAGAACCATTGGATATCCCAGGTTCACCAGGGCGGACACGGCATCGTCCTTGATGGGGCTAAGCTGGGCTGGCCACTCTTCGCGCGGCGGATGGCCGGGGGGCGCGAGCAGGTTCAGTTTGTCACGGAGTTCGAGCACCATCCGCTCTGCCGTTTTTTTTCCCACCCCGGGAATGTGGGTGAGGCGAACGATATTGCCATGCTGAATCGATGGCACAAGTTCGTTGACGCTCATCCCTGAGAGGATGGCAATGCCCAGTTTCGGCCCGATGCCGGAGACGCCGATTAGTTTTTCAAAGACCTGCTTCTCACCAGTGGTTCGGAATCCATACAGGGCGATCGTCTCCTCGCGGACGTGTGTATAAATATGCAGTGAAATCGAAGCGCTGTCATCAGCCAGCTCGTAGAAGGTCGAGAGCGGGATGGTGACCTCATAACCCACCCCTCCGACCTCGAGGATGACCTGGTTGGGCTGTTTGCTGAGGATCTTTCCGGTGAGGTGGGCAATCATGAGATGACAGTAAGGCCCTCTGCTGCGACGACCCTCATCTGTCCGAATGCCGTCATCGGATCGACGGGTGTCATCGATGGCCTGGTCATGTTATTTCCGACGTTCGAGAGCGGCTGGGAAGATTGCGCCCTTTCGATTCAGGAAGGCTATTCCACGAGATCGATATGATCGACGATTCCGACGACCGTCATATCGATGGGGGAGTTGGGCCGGCCGACGGCGGTCATCGCACTCCACCCTTCCTGCACCACGAGGACCCGCTCGCCAATCCCCGCATCCACGCTGTCCAGCGCCAGAACGACATCTCCCCGGTCCGTGCCGTCCAGATTGAGCGGCTGCACCATCAAAATCTTTCGCCCCTCATGGCTGGCGGATTTCTGCGTCGCGACGACATCCCCAACGACTCGACCGACAATCATGGGCGGCTCCGGCAAATCCGTGCGGGAGGGTGATCCGACCCGGCGAACTGCCCTTATAGATACTGAATACTCTTCCCGGTGGTTTCAATACGGTCGACGATGCCGATGATCGTGCATTCGGTCGGCACCTCGCGAGGAAAGGCCAGCGAGGCTTCTTTCCCCCGGCACCAATAGACCACTTCACCGAATCCTGCTCCAATGGAATCCACGGCCACCAACGACCTGCCGCGATCCTTTCCTTCACGCGTGATGGGTTGGAGCACAAGGAGCTTCAATCCCTCCAGGGAGGGAGTCTTGATGGTGCATACCACAGTTCCGATGACTCGGGCGAGCTGCATTCTATATGATCAAGATTGAATGTTGTGTCCGAAGAAGTAAAAATTGATCGCTGACGGGACGCGTCAGGGGGAATTCAATTCCACCTGGTCAACAATGCCGATTATTGCAGAATCAACGGGACAGTCCTTGCAGCCGGAGGCCATGCGTGCCGAACTTCCCGCCACGATCAGCACTCTTTCCTTGAATCCCGCCTGCACCGTGTCCACGGAGACCACAAAGTTGCCCTCATCTTTGCCCGTGGCGGCATCGATGGGTTTGACGATCAACAGCTTCTTGCCTTCTAATCGCGGATCCTTGCGGGTGGCGACGATGGTGCCGACTACACGTCCAAGTAACATGAATTCCTCTCGTCTCGAAGGGTTTTGACGAGTTTGCAATACGGCGGGATGCACCCCGAAGAAGAGGGGTGAGGTCGAGGGACTCTCAACGCGATGCCGGATCGTCCCGCCGCATCCCGAATCGGGGAGACGACTTATTTGGCGGCCTTGCCGATCGGCAACACGTCTTCCAGGTTCGAGTGCGGGCGCGGAATGACGTGGACACTGATCAGTTCGCCCACCCGTCGCGCGGCGGCAGCGCCGGCGTCCGTGGCGGCTTTGACTGCGGCCACATCGCCCCGCACGATCGCCGTCACGTAGCCCGAGCCGATTTTTTCCCAACCCACCAGCGTGACTTTCGCTGCTTTGACCATGGCGTCACTGGCTTCAATCATGGCCACGAGCCCACGTGTTTCTATCATTCCCAATGCTTCACCCATGAACTCCTCCTAAAATTTTCCGCCGAATTCCTCTGTTTGGAATAATGATGCGCCTGAATCCTCTACTTGCGCTGTTCGAGCACCTGTTGGATCAGGTCGATGAGTTCCGATTTGGTCACGGAGATGACTTCACTTTCGCCCCTTGCCTCGGAGGGACTGGCGGTCTCGGCGACCACCGGGCATCCGGGAACGAACTGCGTTGGCGATTGGATACCGTAGACAGAACCTCGTCGCGCGAAAAGTTTATCTACTTCCTCGCGTGAAAGCAAGTTTTCACGGCCCAAAATTTTCACGACCAGATTGATTCGAGCGAAATGCTCCACCGTCTCCGTCCTGAAATACGCCTCATCGAGCGAGGCGCCATAACAGACCACGCCGTGGTTGGCCATCAGGATGGCGTCGTAGCTCGGGATCAGCGGCTCCAGGGGCTTGGTAATGTCTTCGGTGGCGGGAGTCCCGTAAGCCGCCAGGGGAATGCAACCCAGCGAGAGAATGATTTCCGAACACAAGGCCCGGTCAAGCGCCATTCCGGCGGCGGCGAACCCCGTGGCCACCGGTGGATGGCAATGCACCACGGCCTGAACGTCCGGTCGCAGCCGGTAGATCAACAAATGCATGGGCAGTTCCGTGGACGGCTTGCCTTTCCCGGAGATCTTGTGACCTCGCAAGTCGGTCTTCACAATTTCATCGACCTGCATGAAGCCTTTTGACCGCCCCGACGGCGTGGCAATAATTTCCCCTTCGTTGAAACGCACGGAGATGTTTCCATCGCTGGCGGCGACATACCCCTTTTCCCACACGCGGCGCCCGATCTCGAGGATGGCCCGAGCCGCTTCCGTTTCGGTTTTGAATTCAAATGGGGTCATGAAAATAGAGAGGTAATCGGTC
Source organism: Terriglobia bacterium (assembly GCA_049685715.1). Taxonomy (GTDB): domain Bacteria; phylum Acidobacteriota; class Terriglobia; order JAIQFV01; family JAIQFV01; genus JAIQFV01. The sequence continues at coordinate 14,977 of JBAVHJ010000332.1, forward strand.
TCGCCTGTAGGGCGACCAGCCTGGTCGCCCTACTTTGTAATCCGGGGAACCCAGACTAGCCTGCGGGTTTCAATTCGCGGCTCCGTTTTCGTGCCACCCCGGTCCTCTGGGCCGCCCGGATCACCTCCTGGGCGACCGCCTTGGAAACGCGGGCGTCGAACACTGAAGGAATCACGTATTCCACGTGGAGCTCCGAAGGTTGGATGATCGAGGCGATGGCCTCGGCCGCAGCGAGTTTCATCGCTTCGTTGATTTCCCGGGCGCGGCAATCGAGGGCGCCACGAAAGATCCCCGGAAAGGCCAACACATTGTTGATCTGGTTGGGATAATCGCTGCGGCCTGTGGCCATGATGCGAACATAGGGCGCCGCCTCTTCCGGCATGATTTCCGGGGTGGGATTGGCCATCGCAAACACGATGGCATTCTTCGCCATCCGTTTCAGCCATTTGGGCTTGACCGTTCCCGGGCCGGAGAGTCCGAGGAAGACGTCACAGTCTTTGAGTGCGTCTTCAAGGCTTCCTTTGAAGCCTTCCGGGTTGGTGTGCTCGGCATACCAGTGTTTGGCGACATTCATGTTTTCAGTGCGACCTTTATAAATCGCTCCCACTCGATCGCATCCGATGAAATGCTTCACTCCGTAAGCCATCAGAATCTTCGTGCAGGCCACTCCCGCTGCACCGACCCCTGATACGACCACCTTCAATTTCTCCGGCTTCTTTTTGACGATGCGCAGCGAATTAATCAGGGCTGCGAGGACGACCACAGCGGTCCCATGCTGATCGTCGTGCATGACCGGGATGTCGAGTTCCTTCTTGAGGCGCTCCTCCACTTCAAAGCACCGGGGAGCGGAGATGTCTTCCAGGTTGATGCCACCAAAGACCGGCGCAATGGCCTTGCAGACAGCGATGATCAGCTCCGTATCCTGCGTCGCCAGGGCAATGGGAAAGGCATCCACGCCGCCGAATTCCTTAAAGAGCATGGCCTTCCCCTCCATCACCGGCAGGGAGGCCTCCGGTCCGAGATTTCCGAGGCCAAGGATGGCCGATCCATCGGTCACCACGGCCACCATGTTCTTCTTGATGGTCAGGGAATAGACTTTAGATTTGTCCTCGGCAATGGCCAGGCAGACTCGGGCGACCCCGGGCGTATAGGCGCGTGACAGGTCGGCGCGGGTTTTCAAGGGGAATTTTGAGGTGACTTCAATTTTGCCCCCGAGGTGCATCAGGAAAGTCAGATCGCTGACATTCACAACCTCAACATCCTTGAGATGGGTCAACGCCTTCACGATCTGTTCGCCATGCTTTTCATCGCGCACGTGCACCGTAATATCGCGGACGGTGAATTCCGAAGTCACCTCCACCAGATCGATGGCCCCGATGTCACCCCCTGCCTTGCCGATGGCCGACGTGACGCGGCCCAACATTCCCGGGCGGTTGTTGATGTTCAGGCGGAGGGTGATGCTGTTGCTGGCAGTCGGTCCGGTGTGCATGATGCCCCTTTCGCCCATGGAGTCTTCTGCGGCGGAATAATAATGATCGGAGAAACAATTCCCGGGCGTTGTGAAATTATCTCACCACCCGCGCTCACGCAAGTAAAAACCTATTCGGGAGAATTCACGGCGGCAGGAACCGCGGGGTTGCTCAAATAATAAGACAGACTTTCGAGGGATACTTTTAGATCCACCGTTTTTAATTTCACGCTCGAATTGACACGCAGCCGGACGGGCGCAAAATTCAAGATTGCCTTCACGCCCGTTTCGCAAATCAGGTCGACCACCTTTTGAGCGGCATCGGCAGGCACCGTCACTACGACAATGTCAACTTCCTCCCGGCGGACAATCTGCTTGAGTTTCTTGATGTCAAGCACTGGCACCCCAGACCTCGACGTCGCTCCAATCTTCTTGGGGTCCTGATCGAACAGCGCCACGATCCTGAAGCCCTCGGTGTTGAACCCGGCATAGTCACAGAGGGCGCGGCCCAAATTCCCAGCCCCACAGATGCAAACGCGATGCTCCTGGTTCAAGCCCAGAATCTTTATCAGGTGTTGTGCCAAGTGCACGACCTGGTATCCCACGCCCCGCACCCCAAATTCGCCGAAATAGGCCAGGTCCTTTCGGATTTGCGCGGAGTTGAGACGAAACTGTTCTGCCATCGCCCGTGAGGAGATGGTCTGGACCCCGTTCCGGTCCAGGTCTTGCAGACACCGCAAGTACACGGAAAGGCGTTTAGTGGTGAGCTCTGAGATTTTTTCCGATTTCATGGGTCAGGGTTCGGTTGTAATTTTTTTCCCAAGTAGTTTAGCATAGGGGAATGGAGTGTCAATAAAAACTGCGGGCAGGTTCTCGTATGGAAATTCAGGGGCTCGACCAGCTTCCTAAAATTGAAATTCACCTTCACCTGGAAGGATCGGTGGAACCTGCCGATTTGAAGGAATTGGCGCGGAGGAACCATCTTCCGGATGAATCCTGGGCCCTGAGTGCCTTTGAGCAGATGTATCACTATGTGGGTTTTGCGGGCTTTCTTAAGTCCTTCAAATTCATCACCGAACATTTGGTGACGCCGGCGGACTACGGGTGGATCGCTTCGCAACTCCTCGGCCGGCTGCACCGCATGCATGTGTTATACGCCGAGATCTTCCTTTCGGCGGGCGTCGTTCTGAAACAGGAAAAAGATCTCGATGCTATTGTCACCGCCATAACCACGTCTTCAGGGGTACAGAAGGAACGGCTGGGCATCCGCGTGAACTGGATATTCGATGTCACGCGGCAGTTCGGCGTTCGGTTGGCCGAGCGTGTGATCGAAGCGGCGGCGCGTTATCGAAAGAAAGGGTTGGAAAGTATCGTGGGAGTGGGCATGGGGGGAGACGAAAATTCTCTGCCGGCGCACGAGTTCAAATCCGTGTTTGAGGAAGCGCGGAGGCACGGCTTGCATGTCACCATCCATGCAGGCGAAGTGGGCGGCCCTCAATCGATCTGGGAGGCGATTGATATGTTGGGGGCCGAGCGGATCGGACATGGGATCGCGGCCCGGTTCGATGAACGCTTGATGGACCAGTTGAAAGAGCGGTCCGTTCCTTTGGAATGTGCCCCCACCTCAAACCTGTCCACGGGAGTGATTCCAAGGATCGAGGACCATCCCCTGAGAACGTTCTTTGACCGCGGCCTGCGGGTCACGTTGAACACGGATGACCCCGCGCTCTTCCGTACCGATCTCTTGCACGAGTATCACCAGGCAGCCACCCATTTCCATCTGACCCGTGAGGATTTCATCCGTTTGAATCGGAACGCCCTCGAAGGATGTTTTGCGAGTCCCGTCGAGAAGGCCGAAATACAGCGCCTGTTTGATGAGCGGCTTGCCGGATGGCAGGACGAGCGATCGGGCCGATAGAACTGACTTGTGGCATGGCCGCCAGCCCCTCAGCGCAGTATGAAATAATTGACTTCTCCCATTCTTGGAAATAGGATGCCCCCAGCGTTTCGAAGGGGATGGAGTTCCCCCCATAACCGCCTTTCCGGCTGATAACTCCTGGACCATTAAGAAAGGTGGTTTACACCGATGCACAAGCTCATTCTCTTGGCCAGTGTGGGTGCTTGCGGAACCCTGACCCGATACTTCCTTCAAGGCTGGGTTCAGCGCCTCTTCGGGGGAGAGCTGCCCTGGGGGACCCTGGCTGTGAATTCGTTGGGTTGCTTTGCCTTCGGTTTGATCTGGGCGATCGCCGAGGAGCGGTTTTTGATCAAGCCTGAGCTAAGGACCATTCTGTTGATTGGCTTCCTGGGTTCGTTCACCACATTTTCAAGCTTCATTTTCGAAACCGCTGAGCTGTTCAGAGATACCCAGTGGCAGATGGCCATTCTCAACCTCGTCGGGCAAAACGTTTTGGGTTTGATATTGTTTTTCGTGGGATTGTTTTTGGGAAGGATTCTCTAGAGGGGGTCCCCGGACATGAAATTGCCAGCAGAGTCAGAACTGCTCAGGATCTTTATCGGAGAGAGCGACAAGTATGCCGGACGTCCGCTCTACGAGGTCATCGTTGAGGAAGCAAGAAAAAGGAAGATGGCTGGAGCCACGGTGCTGCGAGGGATTCTGGGCTTTGGTGCCAATAGTCGTTTGCATACCGCCAAGATTTTGCGGCTCTCCGAAGATCTTCCCATGGTCATCGAGATCGTCGATGAGCCGGCCAAAATCGCCGACCTTCTGTCAAATCTTGACCCCATGATCGGTGAAGGATTGGTGACGCTGGAAAAGGTTCGAGTCATCGCCTATCGACACAACGTATAATCCTACTTTTGTAGCCTGTTGGATCCACATCGAGTATGCTCCGATTCGGCCGTTAGGGGGTCGGGGTGAGCTCTGGCTGGCCGAATTTAAGCACGGCCTGCGAGATGATTTTCTCCCCGCTGTATCGAATCCGTATTATAATTCTGTCCCCTGTGACGTGGTCGGAGATCATCGACGGCGTCAACGGTAGAACGGCCTGCGGAGAGGTGCCAGAGAGGCCGATTGGGGCTGCCTGCTAAGCAGTTTAGGGGGCTAAAACCTCCTACGAGGGTTCGAATCCCTCCCTCTCCGCCAGAATTTTGAACCTGTGGGGCAGAGGTCTCGTCTGCCCCCGTTCTTTTGGTCTTGCCTGTAGGGGCGTCCGCCGCGGCGGATGCCCCGATTCATTTTGGTCGAGCCTGTAGGGGCGCACAGACGTGCGCCCTGCGACGGCAGTTAAGCCTCAGCATGAGTTCATTACATAATTAGTAGGGGCGCACGGATGTGCGC
>JBAVHJ010000333.1:0-2714 GCA_049685715.1 Terriglobia bacterium
GACTGGAGTAAGGGATATAAAGCGGCTCTGGATGAACTGGTTCCGCTTGTTTATGGAGAACTGCACCGGCTGGCTCACCATTACATGGGTGGGGAGCATTCGGGACATACCCTTCAAACCTCGGCGCTTATAAATGAAGCCTATCTGAGGCTCATCGATATTCAGAGGATGCGGTGGCAGAACCGGGCCCACTTCTTCGCTGTAGCCGCTCAACTGATGCGACGGATTCTGGTTGATTCTGCACGGGGCCGTCAGTATGCCAAGCGCGGGGGAGGAGCCCAGAAAATCTCTCTTGACGAAGCGATGCCCCTGGGCCGGGAGACTTCCGCCGAGTTGATTGCGGTGGATGATGCCCTCAAGGATCTGGCGACCCTCGATGCGCGCAAGAGTCAAATTGTTGAACTTCGTTTTTTTGGCGGACTGAGCATCGAAGAAACAGCGGAGGTGCTGGGGCTTTCTGCAGCCACCGTGAAGCGGGAATGGCAAAGAGCAAAAGCTTGGCTGCACCTTGCCCTCAACAAGAAAAACGCAAGTAACCAGTAGCCGGTGATTGATTCTTCTTCGCGCTCCGGGAAACCCCTTGGGACAGATGGATGCCCACAAGTAAACTTAATCCGTGGGTTCTCGTCCAAACTTCAAAGAATGTGCTTTCGAACGGGTTTTAGACAACTCGCCACTGACCCCTGGTCACTCCACTGATGAATACTGAGCGTTGGAAACAAATCGATGCGCTTTTTGAAGCGGCCCTCGAGCGTGAACCGGGGGAGCGCGCGACTTTCCTCGAGAAAGCCTGCGCCGGGGACGAAGCCTTGCGGAAGCAAGTCGAGGCTCTGTTAGTCTCCGAGGCACAAACCGGAAACTTATTTGAAAGGCCGGCGGTTGAAATGGCCGCCCAGTCACTGTCGAATCAACAAACCAAGTTGATGGGAGGCCGGGTGGTGGGCGCGTACAAAATCCTGCACCCTCTGGGCGCAGGAGGAATGGGCCAAATCTACCTGGCCCGGGATACCCGTCTCGGCAGGCGTGTCGCCCTCAAGTTGTTACCGGTCTACTTCACTCAAGAGGAAGACCGCCTGCGACGATTCGAACAAGAGGCCCGCGCGGTTTCCGTCTTGAATCACCCCAACATCCTAACGATCTTTGAGATTGGACAGGCAGACTCCATCCACTTTATTGCCACCGAGTTCATTGATGGCGAGACCCTGCGACAGCAAATGATACGGAAGAGGATTGATCTTGACGAAGCCCTGGGCATCGGTATTCAAGTGGCCAGCGCATTGGCGGCCGCTCATGAGGCGGGCATTGTACATCGCGACATCAAGCCCGAGAACATCATGCTGAGGCGAGATGGCTACGTCAAGATCCTGGACTTCGGCCTGGCCAAGCTGACGGAACCACAGGGCCTGGTGATCGATCCTGATGCGCCCACCCTGGCTGACGTTCATACCCACACGGGGGTGGTTCTGGGCACCACGAATTACATGTCTCCGGAACAGACGCGGGGGCTGGAGATCGATGGACGGAGCGACATCTTCAGCCTGGGGATCGTGCTCTACGAGATGATCGCAGGCCGATCTCCCTTCGAGGGCGAAACACGCAGTGATGTAATGACTTCGATCCTGATCCGTGAGCCGCCTCCCATCGTGCGCTACCTGCGTGATGCTCCTCCTGCACTCGAGGATCTCCTCGCCAAGGCACTTCGCAAGGTCCGGGAGGAGCGGTATCAAACAGCCTGGGACTTACTGACTGATCTCAAAGATATTAGACATCAGGTGGAACTGGCGGCCGAACTGAACACCCCTAGACCGAGAGGCAAGCGGGGTCAGCCGATGGGGGGAGGAGCAGAGGCCAGTAATCGAAAGAGCCAAGAGACGGGAGGGATCGACGGGCCGTTTCACGGCGATGCGGCCAGGGCCCCCTTCGGCTCGAGCGCCCAGAGGTTGTTTGGAGCAATCAAGCGGCACAAAATCGCCGTCACCATCACTGCCGGGGCACTCCTCATTGCAGCCGTTTACTTCTTTTATGTCGCCTCGAGGTAAAAGGGGATGAACCTACTGGGGGAGACCGGAAAGTGAGGATCTTTTGAAATGAAAACAGAGTGCACATTAAGTCCTCTAAAAAGAGTTCGGTACTTCAGCGGCCAACTTTTGACAATTGACGATTTCATAACGGAACAGCAGTACTCTATCGAGAGGGATCGAAGGCATAATCGATGCTTGCACGGATACGGTGTGGCATGCGGTCTGGAAGTCTCGACGGATGGTACCACCCTCCGCGTTGATCCCGGTCTGGCCCTGGATTGTTTGGGGGAGGAGATTGCTGTTTGTGTTCCAGTCAACTCTCGCCTGCCCCGGGCGGGAAGCACCGTGTACGTCGGTTTAAATTACGTTGAAAAGGAAACCGATCCTGTCCCTGTTCCTGGTGGACAGAATGGTGTGCAGAATTCCCGAGTAGAGGAAGGATTCGAGATCACCTTGATGCCTGAGGATCCCTGTGCGGGACATAAGCGATCCGGAGCGCACCGGCTCTGTTGTGGTACCTCACACGCGATTTCCATCGCGAAGCTCAAATTTGCTCGCGGCCAATGGAAGATCGATCGGCAATTTCGTCGACCGCGCGTCCGGTGACAATCCAGAGCATTTGCTCTATGCCCACGCTCCGAACTCAAAGAAGGCTCGAACAAAGCACGCTGAACTTTTGCCTGGCCTGCACGA
>JBAVHJ010000334.1:0-3554 GCA_049685715.1 Terriglobia bacterium
GGTAGTGCCTCAGTTTGAAATCTGACGGGGTAGAACGGTAGCGCGGCCTGTGGCATACTCGCTTCGTGGCCAAACGTCCGCGTGATCCGGTCCAGCTTGCCAAGCAGGTATTCGACATTGCCATTGGCGAAGCTGAGGATACCGTCAGCGAATCAAAACGTCATCCCTCGAAACGACGGGCGGGCGGATTGAAGGGCGGCAAGGCGAGAGCCGCCAAACTCTCAGACACAAAGAGAGCCGAGATTGCCAAGAAAGCCGCCAAAGCCCGCTGGTCTAGGCAGCAGGAACAATCTCAGACATAATCTCCAGTTCTGCTAAGTCCATAGTGAAATCAAAGATCATCTGGATAGGCTTTTCCTTGTTGAAATTCTGGTTGTAGCTGTCGGTGTCCATCTGTAGCTGGTGGCAATCCATCACGATCTGCTGCCTACGATTCTGAAACGCAGCGCGCATGTGCCTGTTGGATGCAGTTCGCATGTCATCCCAAAGCAAATACTGCCGCCCATTCTTCGGGTATGGGGCCGCATGTAACAATCGAACCCTGCGTCCTTGCGGGTCTCTGTAAAATTCCTCCCGCATCGCATTTGCGATCTGGTCAGCACACTGTCTCACAATTGCGCCAGGATGAATCTGCCATAGCTGCTTGTCGATGGCCCATCTAGCTATGTCCGTTGACGTTGCTGGCCACGGCTGTCCTGCTTCGCGGTACTGATCGACGATCTTCTGGTTTTGCTCTATCAAACTCATGCTTCACCCCTATAGATTTGCTGGTAAGACATTCCCGAATCCATCCGTGAGTGCGACTGGCGTAATGAGATGACGAAATTTCACCAGCATCTCTCGACTGTGTGACCAATCCACTTCCTTCCGATGTTGTAATTGCCCAAGAACAATCGCCGGATGAACGTGGTTCATGCGCGCAAAGGCTAAGATTCTAACCTTCGAGTACAAGGGACCAATTCTCGTAATCCAGTTCTCCAAAGCCGCCTGATCAATCAAAGTTTCCTGAGCGAAAATATCAGCCCGCTTTTCCATTTCACTTTTTTGCTCAAACGGGACGGCATCCTCTCCTACGAGATTGGCGTCCCATACGGGATCACCGTCCACCCCGTCCCGATGACCAACATGGCCCATTTCATGGGTAAGCACATACCAGAAGTTCTCGATGCGGTCATATCGCACCCCCATTGCTATGACGGGCTGATTGTCTAGCCAAAAACATGCCCCGTCCATTTTGGCGTGAGCAATATTCTCGACGATCAATAATCGGATACCCGCTGCCGCTAGAACTTTGGGTACCTGCCTAACATCCTCTGGATTCTCCATAAGCCGCCTGATGCTCCGTACTGCATCAGCGAAGGATTCTTCGGAGAATTGTGCGGCCTGTACTGCGCGTGCAAGCTTCTTAGCCCGCCTCAGCCATGCAGCTTGAGCGGGCGTGGCAGGTTCCTCTGGACTAGATTTCTTAGCCGCATGTGCGAACGCCTTTGGTTCCTCATCTAGAGACTGTATCTCCAAGAAAGCGCACACTTGCTTTTCGATCACGGCCCAATCGGTTGATGGTTCGATCCAATTACGCTTGGCCATTTCCTTAACCGGGGCGAGTTGAAATAGTCTTGCCCGACGACTAATCGAATCATCGGGGCGATTCCGCATGAACTGCTGGTAAGATTTTTCGAGATTCATCCAATAGTCCACGGAAGTGCCGAATGCACTCGACAACTCAGTTGCGATGTCGAGTGAAATCCCCCGCTTGCCGTTTACAATTGCACTCACCACGGAAGTCTGCCGTGCCATGATCTCCGCAAGAGACTGCTGACTCCAACCTCGCGCCTCCAATTCCTCCTTGATGAAATCGCCCGGAGGGAAAGCCTGTGCCACGGTAATGTTTTCCATATCCCCTCCTTGTCTAGTGGTAATCTTCAATCCCGATAATCCATACTTTCTTGTTCGGCGCTTCGCCGACGATTTCAACTATGAGCCGCCACTGGTCGTTTAATTTCATTGATCGCTGATGGTCCCTTTTGCCTTCTAATTTTTCGAAATGAAAAGATTTCTGCGCGTAAAAGTCCCGTTCATCTAGCGCCGCCCTGATCGACTGCATTCTTCTCCTGAACATCTTCGTGATCGCTTGTCCATGCCCGCAATCGGCAGTAGGGTCAACTTCGACCCTACGCAAGTTCTCGTCTTTGAAGTCTGCAAGCATTCACGTTCCAAGGACTCGGCCCCCATCGCTCCTTCAGCCTAAATGTAGATTTCCACAATGTAAAGTGATATATTAAACAATTCATGAATGTTTGAATATTTGACTTGACAAAGCATTACCAAGCAAGCATAATGTTCATTATGAATCGCCTATCAATTGCCGACCGCGCCAAGATTCTGGGGATGATGGTAGAGGGAAACAGCCTTCGATCCTGTGCGCGGATGGCCGATGTCTCCCTAAATACTGTTACGAAGCTGCTGGTGGACTTGGGCACAGCCTGTGAGCAGTTTCACGATGAGCACGTTCGGAACGTGCGCGTGCGCCGCCTACAGGCCGATGAAATCTGGTGCTTCATCGGGGCGAAGGCAAGAAACGTCACGCTGGAGAAAAAGACGGAGGGATGGGGCGACGTTTGGACGTGGACGGGCTTGGATGCTGACACAAAACTTTGCGTCAGCTATCTAGTTGGCGGTCGTAGCGCAGATTGGGCAATCGACTTTATGAAAGACGCCGCAAGCCGCATTCGTGGCCGCGTCCAGATCACTACCGATGGCCACAGAGCTTATCTAGAAGCGGTGGAAGAGGCATTCGGAGCCGATGTTGACTACGCGCAATTGCAGAAAATTTACGGCGCACCAGCAGAGAATGACACGCGCTACTCCCCAGCGACGTGCATCGGCTGCGAAATGAAAACGGTGAGCGGCGATCCCGATCCCAAACACGTCAGCACATCCTATGTGGAACGTCACAATCTGACGATGCGGATGGGGATGAGGCGCTTTACCCGTTTGACAAATGCGTTCAGCAAGAAGATTCAGAATCACGCGGATATGGTCGCGATCCATGCCGTGTATTACAACTTTGCCAGAATCCACAAGACGCTAAGAATTACACCGAGCATGGCCGCTGGTCTGAGTGACCACGTTTGGAGCCTTGAGGAAATCGTAATGATGGCCGATAGCTACATGGCGAAACCCAGCAAGCGCGGCCCTTACAAGAAAAGAATTTCAAACTGAGGCACTACCCGAATTCGGCGGCAAGGCCGATGACTCTTCCGAAAATATCCGGCGTCAGAATGATTACGACCGCTAGGATGACAGCGGCCAAAAGAGTCCAAAGGAAGATGCGGCGCGCCTTTAACGGATGCCCCATGCGCCGCAAACTAATAACCGAAACCAGTGCGCCAGCAATGGGACTGAAGAAGAACGCGATCCGCCCGGCCACCTTCGGGCGAAACGGCGGCTTGAGCATCTCTGCGGGGAGCGCTGGCCCCAATGAGGATGAGTCTTTACCAGGCTCGATCGCGGCGGAGTCGATGTTGTGCCTCCTCATGGAGTTGGTAAGAAGC
>JBAVHJ010000335.1:0-2368 GCA_049685715.1 Terriglobia bacterium
GGTGCGAGCTGAGGGCCGGCAACGGGAGCTTGCGATCCGCACCGCCATGGGTGCGAGCTGGGGACAAATTGCCCAGGAGCTCTTGTTCGAGAGCCTTTCACTTGGAATCGTGAGCGGCGTTTTCGGATTGTTCCTTGCGTACGCGGGAGTCCGGCTGCTCGTGGCCAAGGGTCCTGAAAGTATCCCCCGCCTGGATGAGATTACCATCGATCCAACGGTTCTTCTGTTTACGCTGGGCATCTCCCTTCTGGCCGGTGTGCTCTTTGGCCTCATCCCGGTTCTCAAGTATGCGAGGCCGGATCTCACGGCTGCGTTAAAGGAGGGAGGCCGATCCTCCAGCGACGGCAGAGAACACCATCGGGCGCGCAACGTGCTGGTCGTGTCCCAGATCGCCCTGGCTTTAGTGCTCTTAGTCAGCTCCGGGCTCATGATCCGGACCTTCCAAGCCCTGAGAAAGGTCCAGCCGGGATTCGTCCATCCCGAGGACGTCCTGACCCTGCGCGTCTCCATTCCGAAAGCGGAAATTCCTGACGAGGAGAAGGTGGTTCGAACTCATGAACAGATCTTGAGGCGAATGGAGCAGATTCCCGGAGTGGACTCCGTCGGCCTCTCCACTTCGATCACCATGGACGGCAATGACAGCAACGATCCCATCTTCGTCGAAGAGTTTCCCGCGCCGGAGGGCCAGATTCCCCCTCTTCGCCGTTTTAAGTGGATTTCACCGAATTATTTTGCCACGATGGGAAACCCCATCCTGATTGGACGCGATCTCACCTGGGCCGACATTTATAACAAGGCCCCGGTGGCCATCATCACCGAAAACCTGGCGAAGGAATATTGGAAGGACCCCACCAAAGCCGTAGGCGGGCGCATCCGGGAAACCCCGAAAAACCCGTGGCGGGAGATCGTGGGAGTCGTAGGAAATGAGCACGACGATGGGGTCAATCGAAAGGCAACGCCCGAGGTATACTGGCCTATGCTGATGGAGAATTTTTGGGGGGACAAATTGGTGGCTCAGCGGAATATGGCGTACGCCATTCGCAGCAAGCGCGTCAACTCACCCACTTTTTTCAAAGAGATTCAGCAGACGGTCTGGTCGGCCAGCCCAAACCTCCCCCTCGCGAATGTCCGGACCGTTCGGGAGATCCTGGAGGAGTCCATGACGCAAACCTCCTTTACCCTGGTCATGCTCGGCATAGCGGCCGGCGTGGCGATGCTGCTCGGGGTGGTGGGGATTTACGGCGTCATTGCCTATGCCGTGTCCCAGCGGACCCGGGAGATTGGGATCCGCATGGCCCTGGGCGCCCGTCAGGAACAGGTTCGAACCATGTTTGTACGGCACGGCCTGTGGCTGATCAGTCTGGGTATTGTGGGGGGACTGGGCGCCGCGGTCGGACTCACCCGCCTTATGACGGCCCTCTTGTTCGGCGTCAGGACAGTGGACCCGGCCACCTATGCCGGCGTCTCCGTTGTTCTCGGGATCGTGGCACTTTTGGCAACTTACATTCCGGCACGCCGCGCCTCGAACGTGGATCCTGTCGAGGCGTTGAGGTGGGAGTGAGGACGGATCCTGAAATCCGAAGTTAACGGAATCAACTATGCGTTAGGTTTTTCGATTCGAATCGATTGGGATGGAATGAAAGAAGGATGGAATTGTTCCGCCCATAAAGGTACCGGAGAAAGAGGGAGACACGCCTGCTCTGTACTGTCGGTCCATGCTTTTCGAGCAAGGCGGCTGTGGCTCCAGGCCCGGAGGGCCCCCAGAATGTAGCCCCACCTGACGCTCCGCGTTCTTTGCGGAGCGAGGGTGGGGTACCGATGAGAGAGAATGTGAGAGCCCCGCTTGCGGGGCGAAATAAAGCCCGCAGTTCCAAGTATACCGAACGTCCTATTCGATGCCTTGCCCTTGGAAGGAACTCGCCCACTCTTGCGGAAAAGAGAGCCTCCAACGGCGCTCCCTCTGCCAGGAAAACCTTCCGTGTCCCGATATCGCTTCGTGAATCCAACCGGCGGAGTTGGGCTCCACTAATTCGTGAAACGAGAAGGGTAACGGGGAACGGAGAGAAAGCATGGCGGAGACGAACAGGGCAGGGAGTCATCGTAGGGTGGTCCTTAGCTTCATTCGGCAGATTCTTTTGCCCCGCCAGCGGGGCTCGGATGTCATTGGGGGGACCGGTACCCCACCCTTGCTCCGCCCCGCAAAGAGCGCGGGACGGACCTTCAGGTGGGGCTACATTCTGGGAGCCCTTATAGCTTTCTCTTCGCGCCGTCAGGCGCGCCCCCCTTATCCATGAATTCAGGGGGGAACTGGACAAATCGACCGCCGGGAGTTGAAATGAGGGAGATAAACACGCCTCGCCCCGCTACG
>JBAVHJ010000336.1:0-11971 GCA_049685715.1 Terriglobia bacterium
ACATGGGAGTATGCGTGGCATCCGGGTTGTCGCGGCGGTAGACCTTTCCTGGGACGATGGCCCGGACGGGCGGTTTCATCCGCTCCATGGTGTGGATCTGGACCGGCGAGGTGTGTGTCCGCAAGAGCAACTCATCACGTCCTTTTCCACCCCCCTTGATAAAGAAGGTATCCTGCTCACTGCGGGCGGGATGGTTCTCGGGGGTGTTGAGGGCCTCAAAATTATAATATGCCGTCTCAATTTCGGGTCCTTGCTCCACGGTGTAGCCCATGGAGATGAAAATCTCCTCAATCTCCTCACGAACGAGAGTGAGAGGATGCCTGGCGCCAAATTGATGGGAAAGGCCGGGGAGGGTGACATCAGGGATGATTTGAACTTCTGTTTGAAACCCGTCCTTAAGAGAACTGAATTTGTCTCTGAGTGGTAATTCAATTCTCCCTTTGGTCTTAGCTATAAGCTCATTCAGGCATTTTTCCGTCTCGGTTCTCAGTCCGTTAAGGAGCTTTCCCAAATTGGTTTTAAACTGAGGCGGAGCGGTTTTAAACAAATTATCACTCAAGAAGTAAAAGCGACCGTTTTTGCGTCCCAGCCAGGCAATCCTGAACTCTTCGATTTTCGCCGGCGAATCGGCTGCAGCTAAGTCTGCTTGGAGCAGTTGTCGCAACTCCTCGAACAGAGAATTACACTGCTCGGCCGACGTCACGCCGATTTCCGAAAGCGGTTTTCGAAGCTTCTCATCCAGGGTCATAAACTAGTCGCGTCCTGTTGAGAGGTTTAACTTCTAACCTGGAGAACTCAAACGAGGCCGCTTCTTACAGGGAAAATCCTGCGAAGAGCGGCCCCTGTCAATTTAGGCGGAGGCTGGACCCGACATCGCCTGCTTGGCGGTCTCAGCCAGCTTGGCGAACGCGGCTGCGTCATTGAGTGCCAGGTCTGCCAGTATCTTCCGGTCGAGTGTCACCCCGGCCTTTTTCAGTCCGGCAATGAGCCGGCTGTAAGATAGGCCGTTCTCGCGTGAGGCTGCGCCGATGCGGATGATCCACAATTGCCGGAAATCCCTCTTACGCACGCGGCGGTCACGATAGGCATACTTCAGGGCTTTTTGAACGGATTCTTTGGCGGAGCGATGGAGTTTGCTTTTGGTGAGAACGTAGCCGGAAGCTAACTTGAGAATTTTCTTGCGTTTTCGGGCACGCTTAGGACCTCGTTTAACTCGGGGCACGGTTTTCTCCTTTCAATTTGGAATCGGCTTGCAGGCACCGTGTGTTCCATTCGATGGAGCGATGGAATCCGCCTGCTCGCACGAGATGATATCAATCAAAGATCAGATTTGTCAGAACCGCAGAGTGTCAAGTTGATAACATACCGGGTGACGGCTGCCGAGGGCATTGCCTAGTTCTAGCCTCCCATCAGCATTCGCTTGACAGATTTTTCGTCGGCCTTGCTGACCAGCGTGTCCTTGTCAAGTTTCCGTTTCACTTTGGTGGTTTTTGAGGCCAGGAGGTGACGCGCATAGGCATGGCCCCTTTTGATCTTTCCTGTCGCGGTCACCTTGAATCGCTTGGCGGCCCCGCGATGGCTTTTCAACTTAAATTTCGGCATGAATGCTCCTCTTTGGAAATAGAAATCAAGCCAGCTTCCTTCGCGGCTTACACACGAGGATGGCCAGGTGATTCGGGTGACTTTTTCGAAGCGGCCGCTTTGACGAGACTGAAACGGGGCGTCCGTTGGAAGCGGAGTTTTCTCCTAACTCTTCTTGGGCGCCAGGACCATGAACAGGTTTGGCCCTTCGAACTTGGGGAAGAATTCGACGATCCCCACCTCACCCACATCCGTGACGAGTCGATCCAGCAATCTCCGACCGATTTCCTTGTGCGCCATCTCTCGCCCACGGAATCTCACGCTTGCCTTGACCTTGTCTCCATCCTTCAGGAAATCCAGGATGTGATTTTTTTTGAACTCGTAATCGTGTTCATCAGTTTGGGGCCGGAACTTGACTTCTTTAAGCTGGATTTGCTTCTGGTGTTTCTTGGCCTCATGCGCCTTCTTGCTCAGCTGGTAGATATACTTGCCATAGTCCATGATCTTGCAGACCGGCGGCTGGGCTTGGGGCGAGATTTCCACGAGGTCGAGTGAGCGTTCACGCGCAATCTTGAGCGCCTCATACGGGGGCATGATTCCGAGCTGAGTTCCCTGGTCATCAATCACGCGGATCTGCGGGACACGAATGCGCTCATTCGTGCGAATCGACTTGTCGTAAATAAAACTCCTCCTTAGCTTGCTCTTCCCCCACGGGGAACAAGCGGCTTATTGGTTTAACGTAAATGGCTGCAAGTGTTAGCGGGAGCTGCCACACACCCTCGAGAGTGAGACCTCTACTCCCGGGCAGCAAAGCCTCTCAAGCGACGCAATTCTCACCTGTTCGCTAAGTAATGTCAAATCAAAATGGGTCAGGGCGAAGGGGCTTTGCTTGTGACAAGTTGTTGAAGCATCACCAGGAAATCATCGAGAGACTTGGGTCCGAGGTCTCCCTGGACGCGATTACGGACTCCGACCATACCACTGGATTGCTCCCGGTCGCCCACAACGAGCATAAAGGGGATTTTCTCCAGTTGCGCCTCCCGGATCTTAAAGTTGACCTTTTCGTTCCGTTCATCCGCCTCGGCGCGGATCTTCGCGGACCTCAGCCGCCCGACGATTTCCTTCGCATAGCCCAAATGGCGCTCACTGATCGGGAGCACTCGCACTTGGACGGGCGCCAGCCAAGTGGGGAAGGCTCCGGCGTAATGCTCGATGAGCACGCCGAAGAACCGTTCCACCGAGCCCCACAGGGCCCGATGAACCATGACCGGCTGGTGACGGCTGCCATCTTCGCCGATGTATCCGAGCTCGAACCGCCGGGGAAGATTGAAATCGAACTGGACGGTTGATAGCTGCCAGGGCCTGCCAATCGCGTCCACGAGTTTCATGTCAATTTTAGGGCCGTAGAACACCGCCTCGCCGGGCATATACTTGAAGGGAACCTCCATCCGTTTCAGCGAGTTGCGGAGCGCCCCCTCGGCACGATCCCATTCCTCGACCGTGCCCGCGTAATGCTCCGGATGGGCCGGATCGCGCGCGGACAATTCCACTTCGAATTTGTCGAAACCAAACGTGCGTAGAACGGCAAACGCAAAATCGACGCAGCCCTCGATTTCCTTTTCAAGTTGGTCCAGGGTGCAAAAAATATGCGCGTCATCCTGAGTGAACCCGCGAACGCGCAACAAGCCGTGCAGCACCCCGGAGCGTTCGTAACGGTAAACCGTGCCGAGTTCGGCGAAACGAAGGGGAAGATCGCGGTAACTCCGCAGGCGTGACTTGTAAATCAAAATATGCCCCGGACAATTCATGGGTTTCAGTTGGTATTCAGCCTTCTCGACCTCCATGGCGCCGAACATGTTCTCGCGGTAGAAATTGGTATGGCCGCTGCGATTCCAGAGATCAAGTCGCATGACGTGCGGGGTGAAGACCAAGTCATAGCCGCGAAGCAGGTGTTCCTCGCGCGACCAGTCCTCCATGAGCTTGCGGACGAGGCCCCCTTTGGGGTGCCAGAAAATAAGCCCCGGACCGGCGTCATCTTCTATACTAAAAAGGTCAAGCTCAGTGCCCAGCCGGCGATGGTCGCGGCGCTTTGCTTCTTCCAACTTCTTCAGATGGTCATCCAACTCTTTCTGGTTGAACCACGAGGTGCCGTAGATGCGCTGCATCTGCTCCTTGTGTTCGTCACCCTTCCAGTACGCACCCGCAACCGACAACAACTTAAAGGCCTTGATCTTCTTGGAAGAGGGCACATGCGGTCCCAGACAGAAATCGATGAAATGATCACCCAGGGTGTAGCAGGAGAAGACCTGATCGGCTTTCTCGTCGATCAACTCACACTTCATCCCTTCGCCCATCTCCCGGAACATCCTCAGGCCTTCTTCTTTAGGAAACTCCTTTCGACGATAGGGGAGATCCCGATCGGCGAGTTCTTTCATCTTCTTCTCGATCTTTTCGAGATCCTCCGAGGTAAAAGATTCATTCCGTTGGAAGTCGTAGAAGAAGCCGTTTTCGATTGCGGGACCAATGCCCAGTTTGGTTCCCGGGAAAAGTTCAAGGACAGCTGCTGCCAGGAGATGTGCGGAGCTATGACGGTAGACTTCCATGGCATCCGGATCTTTAGAGCGTGGGGTCAGAATCTCCACCCGTTCGTTCCCGTTGAGCTTGTAGGAGAGGTCGCGCAGGACGCCATCCACCTTGCCTACCAGAGCCTCCTCGTACAGGCGGGAACCCACGGTTCGCGCCGCGTCACCCACCGTGGCGCCATCCGGCAGTTGAATCTGACTGTTATCGGGCAAAGTGACCTGGATCATCTGTTGAAAAAACCGCCTCGGATGCGGTTCAGCATCCCCCTTACGAAATGGAGAAGAATCAGCCTAAAAAGAACGAATAAAATAACAGAATTTCGCGGAGGGGTCAACGCAGGGGGATTTATTTGTCCGGCTTCTTAATCTCGGGAGGGGGTCACCGATCCGTCAATCCGATGCCCCCCAACCCCTCTCTTGTTGTATATTGGCTCCTGCCCACGGCGGGGTTTCTGTTTGGAAATCCCCGGGCCAATAAGCAAATATGGATTTCCACCGATTTTTTAAGTACTGGCTTCCGGTCATTCTCGTCATGTCATTCATTTTCTACATGTCGACCGGAACCTTTTCCTCGGCGAACACTACTTTAATTATTGAGCCGTTGCTCCGGTTCTTGGTTCCGTCCATTTCCGAACAAACGGTGGACTTGATCCATAGGGTCATTCGCAAATGCGGTCATCTGGCGGAATATTTTTTCCTCGGGACTTTTTTGTTTCGTGCCTTTCGAGGAGGATCCGGGGAGTCTCGCGTCTGGCAATGGATCCTGGGTTCTGGAGTCGTGGTGGTGCTTTATGCCATATCAGACGAGTTTCATCAATCGTTTGAGATTACGCGGACCGCCTCGCCCTTCGATGTCGCGATTGACACTGCGGGCGGAATGGTTGCTCAGATTGTCTGTGCCGTGCTGCATTATCGTGGTTTGAAGCAGGGGAATCCCGATTGAGCGCAAGGCGTTCCGTTCAATTGGCATCGGTGAAGCGCGGAGAGGCATTCGCATCAGGCCCCCTGCCGTTAACAGCAGCACCCGCCGTCACGGGCGAGAAGGTTTCCGCATTGACGGATGGCGACAGTTGGCTGAGGCGTGAAGGCGTTGTATACTGAAGGGCTTCGAATAGAGTAACTGAAGGCCGGTTGAAAGACGCATGATCCCCCCGGATGGGAGGGGAAGGATCGAGGAACTCATGTTTGACATCCTGACCGAAAAACTACAGC
Source organism: Terriglobia bacterium (assembly GCA_049685715.1). Classification (GTDB taxonomy): domain Bacteria; phylum Acidobacteriota; class Terriglobia; order JAIQFV01; family JAIQFV01; genus JAIQFV01. Next base: position 5,376 of record JBAVHJ010000336.1, read on the forward strand.
GGACATTCAAGACCCTTAAAGGGGAAGCCAGACTGACCGAAAACAACGTCGATTTTGCCATGCATGAAATTCGCCTGGCATTGCTCGAGGCGGACGTCAACTTCAAGGTCGTGAAAGACTTTATTGACCGCGTTCGAGCCAAGTGCCTGGGTACGGAGGTCATGACGGCGCTCTCTCCGGCCCAGCAGGTCATCGCCTTTGTTCGCGACGAACTCATCGCGACACTGGGCAATGCTGAAGCTCGACTCCTCTTTTCAAAGAACCCACCGTCTGTGTACCTGGTGGTGGGGCTTCAAGGTTCGGGGAAGACGACCTCCGTTGGAAAGATCGCCAAGTGGATGATGAAGAACGGTCATCGGCCGCTGCTTCTTTCTGTTGACGTCTATCGTCCGGCGGCACGGGAACAACTCAGCGTGATCGCTCGTGAGGTGAGTGCCAAAATTTTTCCGGGAGAAGGAATCGACCAGCCCTTGGCGCTTGCCAAAGCGGCCTTGAGGGAAGCAAGCCTCTCGGGCTATGACGTGCTTCTGATTGATACCGCCGGCCGCCTCCACATCGACGACGAATTGATGCAGGAACTCACGACCCTCAAGCAGCACCTCAACCCTAGTGAAATCCTGTTCGTGGCGGATGCCATGACGGGCCAGGACGCTGTGAAAAGCGCCCATGAATTTCACCAGCACCTTGGTATTAGCGGAGTGATTCTGACGAAACTTGACGGCGATGCACGTGGCGGCGCCGCGCTTTCGATCCGGGCTGTGACCGGACAGCCCATCAAGTTTGTCGGTGTCGGTGAAAAACCGGACGCCCTGGAGCTGTTCTACCCCGACCGCATGGTGTCGCGGTTGCTGGGAATGGGGGACGTGATGTCCCTGATCGAGAAGGCCCAGGAAACCTTTGATTTGAAGCAGGCCCAGAAGTTGGAAGAAAAACTCCGCAAGGACGAGTTCACTCTGGAGGACTTTCGCGACCAGCTTCGACAGATGCGCAAGCTGGGGCCTCTCGACAAGATCCTTGGGATGCTTCCTCAGATCGGCCCGATGAAAGACCTGCAAAAGGCCAACATTGATGAGAAACAATTGATTCATACCGAAGCGATCATCAACTCGATGACGCCCCGGGAGCGGCGGAATCACCAGATCATCAACGGCCAGCGCAGAAAACGCATTGCGCGCGGGAGTGGAACAACAGTCAATCAGGTGAATCAGTTACTCAAGCAATACGCCCAGATGCGGAAGATGATGAAATCCATGACCGGCGGCATGATGGGCGGACGAGTACCCCGAAACCTGGAACGGTTCCTCCCCCGTCAGTGATAATGGGCCATTCGCGTCTTGAGGGCGCACGTGTCGGTTCGAAAAAGACGAGGCGACCTCGGGACCCCGGCCAATTTCAAAAAAGTTGCGGGAACGGCAGGTTTCCTATAAAATTAAGTCTCACGAGTGTCACCGTTATTCGGTGATGGTTCACCGTGCAATTACACCAAAGGTGGAGGGTAGGGATTTGTTAACCATTCGATTGACCCGGGTGGGCGCCAAGAAGCGACCGCACTATCGTATTGTGGTGGTCGAAAAAGCCGAGGCGCGCGACGGGAGTTATCTGGAAGTTATCGGAACTTATAATCCGCTGGCGAAACCGGCGGAGATCAAGTTGAATCGTGAACGTTACGACCACTGGCTGCATCGGGGAGCACAGCCATCGGAGACCGTAAAAAGCTTTCTCAAGCGTCAGGCCGCGGCCTGACATCAACGGCTGCACCGGCGATTGAGATGACTTGTTGATGAGGTTCATGATCTGGGCCCTGAAAGTTTGAACGCCAACTCTGGTTGTTACCTCAGGTTGACATTCTTCGTCTCCGAGAAAATCGGAGCAGGTTCGCGTGAGGCGGTAAGGAGAAGAGGGTATGAAAGAACTCATCGAACAAATCGCCAAGGCACTCGTGGATAACCCTGATCAAGTGGTTGTTCGCCCCATCGAAGGAGAGCAAACAACGGTCCTTGAATTAAAAGTCGCTCCCAGTGATCTTGGGAAGGTGATTGGCAAACAGGGACGGACCGCTCGTTCCATTCGAACGATTTTGGGCGCCGCGGGAATGAAGCTGAAGAAACGCTTTACCCTGGAGATTCTTGAATAGCGTAACCAAGCCGCTCCTGCGACATCTGGAAGATGGGGAGATCACTGTGGCCTTGGTGCGCAAGACACAGGGCCGTCGAGGAGAGGTCGCAGCGGAGATTTTGACTACTTTCCCGGAACGCTTTGAACAGATCCGGCACGCTTGGCTGGTGAAGGCGGGAGAAGCTGGGAGTTGGCGGGAGGTGGAGAATTCCTGGTTTCACAAACAGGCAGTGATTCTGAAATTCTCCGGAATCGATACGATCACGGACGCGGAAGCCCTGGTGGGATCTGAGGTTCGAGTCCCGCGGAGCGAGGCGCTCCCGCTTCCTCGGAACCACCACTACATCTTTGATCTGGTGGGTTGCCGCGTGGTGGAGGATGAGAGCAACCGGGAAATCGGCCAGGTCAGAGAAATCTTGGAAGCAGGGGGGAACAACCTACTTGCAGTTGAAACGGATCGCGGCGAATTTCTGGTCCCTTTTGCCGAAGATATCTGTTGCTCCGTTGACACACACCGACGCGAGATCCGGGTTCGATTGCCAGAGGGGCTGTATGAGTTGAATCGCTAAACCGTTGCGCCGATTCTGCGGACCCCCCGGGGGATCGGATCCTCAAGTAAAGATTGGAAGAGAACTCCGCGAGGTGTTCCTTGCGGATTTTTTTTGCATGGAAGCGCATGCTTCAATTTGATGTTGTGACGATATTTCCAAAGTTCTTTGACGGCCCGTTCTCGCATGGGATCCTGCGACGTGCGTGTGAAGCGGGATTAGTCAACATCAATGTCCTTGACCTTCGAATGTTTGCCGCAGACAAACACCGAACCGTGGACGATCGTCCGTTCGGAGGAGGGGATGGGATGGTCCTGAAGCCCGAGCCCATCTTCAAGGCGGTCGAGCATGTGGAGCCCCCCCCGGGGGTGGGTCAGGATGCGGCCCGCGCCGTGATCCTCCTCTCCCCTCAGGGGAGAAGATTTTCCCAGGCCGATGCGGTTCGCCTGGCAACACTCTCTCGCCTCATCTTCATCTGTGGTCGTTATGAAGGTGTGGACGAGCGTGTGGCCGAACATCTGGCCACGGAAGAACTCTCGATTGGCGATTATATCCTGACAGGAGGAGAACTGGCTGCCGCCGTCGTGATTGATGCGGTGACACGGCTGATCCCTGGAGCGCTCGGCAACGAATTGTCATCTCAGCTCGATTCCTTCTCGTTGCCTGCCAACACTCAGCCCTGTCTTCCGGGGCCGCCTCCGGCGATTGGAACTCTGAGTTGGCCCCAGTACACGCGTCCCGAGAATTTCCGAGGTTGGAAAGTTCCCGAGATTCTTCTCTCAGGGAATCACCAGGAAATCGAACGGTGGCGTCAGCGGCAGGCGATTGAGAAAACGGCGCGGATGCGTCCGGATTTGCTGGAAGGAATACCCTCCACCCCGGCCGTCAAGACCATGTGACCGGTGGCCTGCCCCTCGCCGAGAGGAACCACCCAGCACCTAAGGAACGATAAGAGCACTTAAAGATTTCAAGGAGAAAATGTCATGGGGCCTCAAGCGATCTTGGATAAAATAAGAAAAGAGCAGTTGCGCACGGATCGTCCTTCTTTCAAACCAGGTGACACCGTCCGCGTGCACGTGAAAATCAAGGAAGGTGACAAGGAGCGGATCCAGGTATTTGAAGGAACCGTTATTGCTGAAAATCGCCGGCTTAACGAGTCCACCTTCACGGTGCGAAAAATGTCGTTTGGCACGGGTGTTGAGCGGATCTTTCCCCTGCACTCCCCTGTGGTTGACAAAATTGAGATCGTGAAGAGCACCCAGGTGCGTCGGGCCAAACTCTACTATTTGCGCCGGTTGAGAGGAAAGGCAGCGCGACTGAAGGAAGAACGGTATGCCGAACCCGAATCGATCGCTGCGGCCAATTAGGAGGCACCGCTCCTGAAGCTCTCCCGAATTGTGCCCGCGTGCTTCAGTCGGCTGGTTCGGAACGGCGGAACGGCCGTCTACTTCCATAACCGAAAGGCTTTAAGGGCTCGATGGGACCGATGCCATCCCAGGGGCAGTCCTGAGTGCCGACCCATCTGGTTTTGATCTGCCGTGGTTTCTTGCAGTCAGTACCGGAGTATGATTTACCGGATTGACCGGAGACGAAGGCAAAATCCTGGCTTTCTCCCCTCCCGAGGAGATTTACCTTCCACTAGACCCCGCGAATGGGCAGCGTGAGCGAACCATGCAGCCGAAAAAGCGCCGTTCGTGCCCCACTTGTACCTGCCGGTTTGAAGAAGAGATCCATCGCAAAGGATATTCACGTGTTGCCGGCCTTGATGAAGTAGGTCGGGGGGCATTGTCGGGGCCTGTTCTAGCGGCTGCGGTCATTTTGGATCCCGTCCGCATTCCTGAAGGAATTGATGATTCCAAGAAGCTTTCGCCTTCGAGGCGGGAGGTGCTTTTTGAAGAGATCATCGGGACCGCTTTGGCTTGGGGTGTGGGTCGTGTGGATCCCGAAGCCATTGATCAGGAGAATATCCTCAAAGCCACCCTTCAGGCGATGGTTGTGGCGGTCTCCCGGCTCTCCCCGGGCGCCGACTTTTTGCTGATCGATGCCGTCAAGTTGGACGCCCTGGACCTCCCCCAGAAATCGGTCATTAAAGGGGACACCCTGTCAGTGTCCATCGCGGCAGCCTCAATTGTGGCCAAAGTGACACGTGATCGCATTATGATGGAATTTGACCGGCTCTATCCCCAGTATTACTTCCGACAGAATAAGGGCTACGGCACTCGCGACCATTTGGAATCCCTGCGACGGTTTGGCCCCTCACCGATCCACCGGAGGACCTTTCGGCCGGTCTATCAACTGGATTTTCCTTTTGGGTTGGGCCGCGATTGACAGTCTCGAGCCGAGCCAGCGCTTGGGACTCTGCACAAAGAAATTGCGACCCTGTCCCCTTTCAGATATAGTCTTGAGAACAAGAAGGAGTGGCCCACGGGCCAAGTCGTCTGGAGCCTTGGAGCCGGGAGGGGACATTCGTGGTTCCGGTGTCACCTCAGGGAGTCTGAACCGCCTTGAACAAAGCAAAGATACTGAAGAACGCCGAAAAACACGTGATGCAAGGCAGACTTCATTCGGCGATCTCAGAATACAAGAAGATCCTGGAAGACGACCGGAACGACTTTCCGATCCTTAATACCATCGGCGACCTCTATGTCCGCCTCGGCAGGACGGATGAAGGGCTCAAATACTTCAATCAGCTGGCAACCGCCTACCTGGAAGGCGGATTCAAGGTCAAAGCGATCGCGATTTACAAGAAGATCACCAAGCTGGATCCATCGGCCATGGAACCGAGACGCCATCTAGCCGAGCTTTATGCCTTACAAGGACTAATGAGTGATGCAAGGACGCAGTACCTGCAACTGGTTGATGCGTACCTGGCGGAGTCACAACCGGATTTGGCCGCCGAAGCCCTCCATAAACTCCTGGCTGGAGATCCCAACAATGTGGCCATTCTCACCCGGCTGGTGGGCGTCGAAACGCGCCGGGGGAACCAAGGCGGTGCCCTCAATCTCCTTTTGGATGCCACGGAGCGATTGCGCAAGAGCGGGGAATTGGGAGAGGCAAGAAAGATGCTTGCGCGCGCGCAGGAAATCGAGACGGAAAGCCCCGCAGTGAAGATGGTATTGGCCAAAGTCCTGTTCGCCGAAGGACAACAGGACGAAGCCATTTCGATGCTGTGGAAAATGGATCCAGAGCGAGCCTCGACGGAGATTCAACTCTCCCTGTGGGAATGCCTGCTTGAAGCGACTCATCTCGAAGAAGCGGGAGATGTCGCGCAACATCTCTTTGAGATAGATTCCGTCCACTATCCCTTGCTCCTTACACTGAGTGAACGTTATCTCGCCGCTTCCAAATTCGAACAGACGGTTCAGGCACTCGACCCTTTAATCGAGTCCCCCATGATCGATACCTTCGGGGGAAAGATCTCGGAAACGCTTCAAAAGATCCTTTCCGAGAAACCGGATCACTTCCCTGCCATCGAACGTACGGTAAAGGTCAATCGGAAACTGGGCCAGTCCCACCTGCTTTCCCTCTCGCTGGAGCATTTGGCAAGTTATCACCTCAAACAAGAGGACCTTCCCGCAGCACTGGCCGCTTATCAGGAGTTGTTGGATATCGATCCCACCAACTCCATTGTGCGACAAGGCATTGTTCGTATCCAAAGGCAGATGGAGTACCGGACTGGATCGCAGCCCCTCCTTGAGACAGAAGAGGCAGAGGAAATCGAACCCCAGGAGTATTTAAACGGGCAACCTGAGATGACTGGGGAACTGAAGACTAAAGAATTCATCCTCTCGGAACTCCCCCCAATGACCCCGGTAGAGGAAACTGTTGGGGTGCCGGATGAGGCCGTTTCTCCCGTAGAAACCAGAGAAGAAGCGGTTTCTCCCCCAGAGAGCTCCCCAGAGACCACGATGAGTTCGGAGGAGAGGGGCGAGT
>JBAVHJ010000337.1:0-3129 GCA_049685715.1 Terriglobia bacterium
GAGCGAACGCGACACAACCCGAAATCAAACAGCACAGCAACAGCGCCAGCCCACGCGCTCTTCTCATTGGTGTCCACCTTCCTTCAGGTCCCTTCCGCTTCTGCAGCTAAAGCGCCAATCCTTCAAATCGCAACTTTAGCCGAACCCCCTAAATGGATAATGCAGATGCGATCCCATCAGGCTCGCGCAGGGCCCTCTTCAGTGGCCGCTCTTCCCCACCTGCAATGGTGTCCCATCGCTCCCAAAAAGATTGAGGGTTACCGCAGAAGCACTACCTGACGGATTGATCAAGATGAACTCTGTTTGATAGCCTCCACCGTCGGCAATCTGAGGAAACACCAACGGAGCCGGAGCGGGTTGAGTTAAATCTGCAACCGGGAAAGTGGTCAACAGAAAATCGCCGCGCTCATTTGTCAGAGATCGCAACGTAAGGGCCGAAAAGGGGGTCCCACTCCTGAGGTCGAGAATTCCTGTGAAACCGGGGTTAAGACCGGACACAAACTCGCCTACGAACTTGGCTACATGTGCGTTGGGGCCCAATATGAAACTTGTGTTTCCCAGCGGAGTGATTCCATCCAATGCGTAGGCGCTCAGAGTGATCAAAGCCTCGGCCCCAGTGAGAGTGTTTGCCATAGCCAGTCCGGTGTCATGACCACCCGATCTTTCGATAAAGACTCGCGCGTGAGTTGTCACCGTGCCCGCTGGAATACCGGATTCCGTGACGAGGATACCGCCGCTCGTATAACCGAAAATCCCCGCGCCGACAGGCATTTCAGTGGCCGAGTCCGGAGTCACTTGAGCCGATCCTGCTTCGATGCCTGAGGAGGAGCCAACCGTTTGGACACGCAAAAAGCCTCCCGGAGCGATGTTGTAAGGAAGGGAGGCAGTGGATGATCCTATCCCCGCGAAATGCATGGCCAAGGGCGCGCCACTGTCGTCGTAGATCCGGATCATCCCGGTTTCGGTGGTTGACGAAGCGTTCATGAGGATCAACGTCGTCTGATATCCGCCTCCTTCGACAAACTGGGGAAATGACAATGAGCCTTTCGTCCCCGCTTGAGCCTGACTTGAGATAGGAGTGCTTGTGATTAGTGTCTCTCCCCTTTGATTCGTGGTGAGGCGCAGAGCGAGAATTGAAACGGGCAGATCACTGGCGATTTCCATAGTTCCAAATCCAGTGCCTGAGCTGAAGGTCGAAGGCAGAACAAATTCAGGCGCCAACTGATCGATGAACTTTGCCAAGTGCGCGTGAGGTGCCAGGGCGATCGCACCTTGTACCAACTGGTTACCACCGGCGTCCCGCAATCGAAGTGTCAAGTGTGCAGAACCCATTCCTTGATTGACCGCGGCAAATCCAGTGTTGACGACGATTACGCTGGCATCTGCCTGGTCCGATTTAGTCGAAACAGTGGGGCGGTAATCCACGAAAAACCGTGCGGAGGTGATCGGGGGAGAAGGTGGAACTCCGGCCTCGCTGACCACGACTCCGTTTTGCTTAAGGCTGAACACCGCTGTCCCATAAGGCGGACTTCCGGAGTTGAGCGTCAATGCAGCATAGCCACTGTTGGTGGGCCCCGATCCATTAATCGTCGTGGTTAATCCTGCTCCACCCGAATTGATCTGAAGGTCAATCGAAGATTTTGGAGGTGCCAGCAAGAAGCCAGCGTGTAAAGAATAGCGCTCGCCGTCGGGATTCACGACCGTGATCGCAGTCGAGTCGCCCCCAAGCGTCGGCACAATGGCCTGCAGCGTGTTCTGATCCCCAAAAGTGGTCGATGCGTGAACACCCCCAAACTCAACGATCGCGCCGTTCATGAACCCGCTTCCTCGAATAGCGACCGTTGAGCCAGCCGCGGCCGTAGCGGGCGATACAAGAGCAATGCTCAGCGGGACCTTATGGAGTTGAGCAATAGTGAGGCCAGTCTTGGAGATCAGGAACATTTTGCTTCCGGTCTCGTCCAGGGCCAGTGCATGAAGACAGTACGGAATCGGATCGGGCAGGGCGGGCTGGAGAACCAATCGACCTTGATGGCTGTCAAAGATGTCTACGTTCGAACGCTTTGGCATGAATAAGAGGCTACCCGAAGGATTCAAACGTTCACCATAAACGTTTTGAAGGCTGTGTGGCCCCGCGTCTGTGTATGAAACCGAGGAGTAGATATTTGCGGGGAGAACCGAGGAATCAAATCCGCGAAAACCGGCAGTGAACAAATTGCCGTCGGCATTGATGGTGGCGTCGCCATAAGATCCACGAAATCCAGTGATGAGAGTGTTGGCATTGAAATCAAGCAGACCAACCGATCCATCACCCATCAAACTGGCCAGAAAAATCTTGCTTCCATCGAGGGATGAAGCCAAGGCTGCATATCCAGTGTCGAATGTAATGTTTTCTTGGCTTGAGTCACAACTCGCCACCCCTGAGCAACTCAGGCTGCCTGAGTCGAGATCGAGCAGGTGAAGCGTGCCAGAGGCTAACAGATAGGTACATATCACATTGACGAGCATCCGGTGGCCCCCGGCAGGGGAAATCATGAATCCCAGACCCTGGCAGGAAGGTTGCTGATCTGACGACGTCAGCGCGGACTTGGTACTGACGACCTTCATCTGATCAGGATTGATAATGGAAACCGTATCGTCATATGAGTTCATTACAGCGAGGAGTTGTCCGTCGGGAGTAAGCGCCATCCCAGTCGGCGATTTTCCGACAGCGATCGGGGTCAAATAAGTCTGCGAACGGAGATCGAACATCTCCACTCGATTATGGTCTTCGTTGGAGATATACAATCGTTGTCTTTGTCGATCATAGACCATGTCGTCGAGCGCACCCTCCCTTGGGAAAACTTGCATGAAATCAAGATACTGGTAGCCTCCTCGAACGGTGGTGGAGCCGTTGGGCGTGACGACTGTTACATCCGCGATACCCGGGGCACTAGGTGGCGAGAGCAGTGTTAGAGTACTGAACATAAATGGGGCGTAGTAGCCCTGAAATACTCCGGGGGTCGCTTGAAGGATTTTAGCGGGTTGCCCCCCGATTGTTACTTGGACTCCGGTTGCATCAAGGCCATAGCCGAGAAGGGTGAGCTGAGTGCCGCCGGCCGGTGTGCCAGCATTGGGGCTGATGTTGACGAT
>JBAVHJ010000338.1:0-16264 GCA_049685715.1 Terriglobia bacterium
GCACAAGGCTCGGAGGCCAGGCGTTACCGGACCTCATTTACCAAGACCGGTCGATCCAAGTTTCTCTCGCACCTCGATCTGATGCGGCTGATCCAGCGTGCCTTTCGTCGTGCGGGGATTCAATTGAAATATTCTCAAGGCTTCCATCCGCAGCCCGTTGTTTCTTTCGGCCCTGCCCTGTCTGTCGGGATTGAGGGCACGGACGAGCTTCTGGATTTCGAAGCCGATGTGGGGTTGGAGGAAACATCGTTTCTATCTGTGATCAACTCCGTACTTCCTGACGGAGTGCGATTTACCCGATTAAAGCCAATTGACTTGAACGCTCCTGCGCCTTCCGCCATCGTCAAGGTGGCACGATACCAAGTGGAACTGACGGTGGACAGAGTCCGCCGGGCGGACAAGTCAGACCAAGGGTTTCAGGGAGATCTGAGTTACGAGTGGGTGGCGCGGCAAGTGGAGGCATTCCGGGCCGCCGAATCCTTCGTAATCCAGCGAAAGAAGAAGGACCGGGTCGTCCCGACGGATCTCCGGTCGTTCGTTAGGAAAATCGAGGTCAAAGAGTCGTCCGGTCGCCTCCTTCTCGAGCTTGAAATCGAGATGGGCGAGCGGGGATCAGTCCGGCCTCAAGAAGTTTTGAAACCCATATTGAACCTATCAGACGAGAACTTTCATACGATCAAGCGCGACGCGCTTTTCACCGAACGAAATGGAACTTACTCTCCAGCTTTTTCCAGCTGACCTCTGGATGAGGCTTATCACTTTTCTGGAAGCAATCTTGAAGGCAACGACCGGTGTGCTCCGCCTCCATTCCGGAGGTACGGAATGGGCGGGATGTGGGCGCGGGGCCGGGAAGAGTAGCCGGCTCGACGGAGTGGAGTCTCTCCTGGCGAGATTTGGCCGGGGCTTTCATGATCTCCTGGAAAATAGATTTCATTTCACCACCACCTCCGCGGCGCCAGGTCACGCCGGAGGGTCAGGGCCCGTGCGTGGCCATGTCATGGTGGATTTCGGAGTGAGGCGCGTAGAGCGCACCGATGGTCGCGGAAGTTCCTGTCTCGAGAGCACCCTGGGGAGAAGCTTCTCTTGCCTCCTATCAAAGGGTCTCGGGAAGGGATTCGGCAATGTCCAAGGAAATGATTATCTCCACGTCTCCCCAAGAGACGAAGGTCGCGATACTCGAAGACGACCAACTGGTCGAAGTTCACATCGAACGGAGCCACGAACAGGGTCTCGTTGGATCCATCTATAAAGGCCGCGTCACCAAAGTCCTCCCCGGCATGCAGTCCGCGTTCGTCAATGTTGGATTGGAACGCGACGCGTTTCTTTACGTTTCCGATTTCTTTGAAGATGCTGAAGAATACGACTCGATCGTCGCGACGGTCGAGGACAAGATCGAAAAGCTTGAATCGAGCCCCGGGGATACGGTAACGCATTCGCCCCTGGTCATTGAGATCCCCACCCGGCTCGAACCCTCTGAACTCGCGGGAACTTCCCCTGGCGTTCCGCCCGGTGGAAAGGCCACACCGGAAAAGATCCCACCCCTTGCTCAAGCCGCCGTGCTGGCACAGCCGGCTCCCGTTTCCGAAAAGGCGGCGGAGACAGAGGTTCGACAAGACATGGAAAAGGGTGCGTCCGGCCCGGGATCCGCCCAATCAACTCAAAAGAACCAGAATGATCTTGATCGTCAATCGCGCGGTCGATACGGGCGCCGAAGGGGACGTCGGCGGCCCTGGGAACGACGGAAAGAGGAACAGCCGCGCAGCCTCCCCCAGTCTCCCGTTCAGGGACAACCGTCACCGGTACCCGTGGTAGTAACTCCGCCCCCGCCTCCGCCCCCCGTCGTAAGCACGCTGACTCCGCTGCCAGGAGAATCCCTCTCAAAATTCCAGCAATCTCAGACCGCTCCCGACAAAGCTCCCCTCCAATCTGCCGAGCTACCATCTTTCGAAGCGGTTGTTCCAGGCGAACCCGCTGTGTCAGCGCCGTCGGACATGCCGGAACCTATACAAGCAGCCCCACCCGAAGTCAGCCAGGTGGGGTCCAAAGAACCCGTTGAGACACTGCCGTCGGAACGCGCCGTTACGGCGCCTTGGGCTCCGGAGACGCCATTGATTCCTAATCAGCCGGAAACCCTTGAACAGGTCGAGAAAATTCTGTCAATTCTCGATGTCCCAGTCGAACCCGGCCAACTCGCAACCACTTCGGCGTTGACTCCCTCACCTGCTGCTCCACTGGAAGAAGCGCCGCTCCTTTCGCTGGATGTCACAAAAACGGAACCCGAGGGTGTCGTTAGCGCCCCTCTCCCCGAGCCGGCCACCTCGCGCGCTGAGATCGTCGAACGAACTGAAGAACCACTTTCAATGCCACCCCCAGAGGCCGGGATTTTGCAGGAATTTCCGCCTGCAATCAGCCCTGTCAGTGCTGACACGGGAGGGATCCAGCCTGAGGGCCCGATTGCCCACACCGAGATGACGGGAGCGTTGGAGACGCCGCAGGAAGCCGTTGCACCTTTTCAGATTGGGCCGGTGGTTCCACATGGTTTAGATACCACCCCGGAAGAAGAGTCCAAGGCCTTCCCGGCATCAGGAATCCTTGAGGCTCCCGTGCTTGAGGTATCGGCGCCATCCCCTGTTGTTGCCCATGAGATCTTAGTTGCCGAAGAAGGCGAGGCAACACAAGTTGAAGAACAGTTCGAGGAGAAGAATCTCCCATCTGTCACAATTCCCGATTCTGAATTCCGCGAAATGGAAGGCGATGTGACACCTCGGCCGGCAAGCTCCCTGGCGACTGAGGGAACGATTCCCGAAGAGACGACGCCCTCGAGGCTTGGGATGGAATTCACGGGAACGGTCGTTCCCGCACCGCGATTGTATGAACCATCTGAGAGTTCAGAGGAGCCGGTCACTTTGGCGCCTGATCAACCCAGCGTAAAGGGGACGGGAACTGCTGAAGAGGCCGTGGAGGCACCGACGCCTGCGCTCACCCTTCCGGGAACACCCCCCGAGGTTGGATTCGATGTTGAGCCCGGAAAATCAGAATCGCTCATGCCTGAGACTCTTTCGGGCGCATCTGCGGTCGTGACCGAGGGATCCACGCCTTCGATGACGGACGCCTCCCGACCCCAGCCGAGGGAAGAAACCAAGCCACCTCGCGTGGGGACACGCTTTGAAAAACCTTATTTTTCGAAACCTTCTCGGGAGCCACGCCCGTTTGAGGCGAAAGGGTCAGGGCGGTCTGCGCAACGAGCATTCCAACCCGAAGTCTATGGCCCGCCGACCCCATACGAGTACCTGACGGATGAAGAGAAGGCCGACTTCAACGCGCGGCGAGCCCAGGAAAAGTCCTCAGCTAAAATCCTGGATTCGTCGCGCAAACTTACAGCCCCCCAGCCACGTGACAACAGCTACCAGCGCGGCCGGCGGGGGCGGCGGGGGCGCAGCAAACGTTTTGCGGATCAAGAGAGTCGTCCGGAACAGGCCACTCCTCGTGAGGAGAAGCGCCCCACCTCCCGCCCGCTCATCGCCGAACTGCTGAGGGAGGGACAGGAAATCCTTGTCCAGATTGCCAAGGAACCCCTCGGAAAGAAAGGGGCTCGGATTACCTCGCATATCGCCCTGCCGGGTCGCTATCTCGTTTACATGCCCACAGTGGATCACATCGGCGTGTCCCGCAAGATCAGCAGCGAAGAGGAGCGCCGTCGACTGAAGCGCGTGATTAACGAATTTGGGGAAGGGTTGCCGGGTGGCTTCATCGTGCGCACGGCCGGTGAGGGTCGAACCGAGGAGGAATTGAAACAGGACATCCGTTTTTTGGCCAACACGTGGGCCGACATCCGCTCCCGCGCGGAAAAGCGGGCCGCCCCGGCGCTGCTCCATCGCGATCTCGGAGTGCTGGAGCGGATTCTGCGCGATCAGCTATCTTCAGAATTCACCGCGATCCGCCTCGATAATGAGACCGAATTTGCCAAGGTGCTTGAATTCGTGAACCAGTTCCAGCCTGCCCTGGTGGGCCGCGTCAAGATGCACTTCAAAGACACCCCCATTTTTGAGGAATATGGCGTGGACCATGAAATTGAGAAGGCCTTGAAGCCCAAGGTGTGGCTGAAATCAGGCGGGTACATCGTCATCAATCAGACCGAAGCCATGGTCGCCATTGATGTCAACACCGGCAAGTTTGTGGGCAGGACGACGCGCCTCGAAGATACCATCGTGAAGACGAACATTGATGCGGCTAAGGAGGTGGCGCGACAGATCCGTCTGCGCGACATGGGGGGGATTATCGTCATCGACTTCATTGACATGGAGGAGCGCAAAAATCGGCAGAAGGTGATTCAGTCCCTGGAAGAGGCCATGCGAGAGGACCGCGCGCCTTCCAAGATACTTTCATTCAACGATTTCGGCCTTGTAGCCCTAACGCGCAAGCGTGTAAAACAGTCGCTGGAAAAGATTCTCATGCAACCCTGTGTCTATTGCCAGGGCCATGGCCTGGTCAAGAGCCTGCAGACCGTGTGCTACGAAATCCAGTCCGAGGCAAAGAAGATGGCGCCCCTGCTCGATGGCCGGGAAATCCGGATCCGCGTTCATCCGGAAGTGGCCCGTGCATTAAAAACCTCCGAACAGGCCGTCGTCTCCGAAATCGAGAGCCATACCCGAAAGGACGTCACCATTAAACCTGACCCACAAACTCACCAGGATCAATTTGAGATATTTTGAGAGGCGGGGGAGGAAGGGACGCCGCGAGTTGGGAGAGCTTTTGAGGTTTGCTGCTTTTTGAAGCCGGAAGGAAGGAGCGCTCCAGTGGACCGGGGGACCCTCTCGGAACCCGGACTCTCAAAGTAGAAATAGGACGTTGAAGCAACAGCAAATGCCCGATGAGGATTCATCGGGTTTTTTATTCTGGCAGCATTTGGCGGAGGCAAGCCAAGAGGCCTCCTTCATACATTCACAGAGGGAGCATCCCCATGAATTTTGAAACCTTTGAACTGGAGCGATTTCAATCCACCTGGGAAAACCAGGTGGATTACAACCTCTCGGAGAGTGGCATCCTGCCCCTGTCGGTGAAAGAATTGACCCGCCTTGCCTCGGGGACCCGGCGACGCGGGAACTCTTCAGACAGTTCGATCCCGCGAATACTCCAAACCCCACTCGGTTACAGCCAGACCAACGGCACGGTTCATTTACGTCAGAACATCGCAAAGCTCTATCCAGGCGCCACGGATGACAACGTGGAAGTCACCAACGGTGGCTCCGAGGCAAACTTCATCACGATGTGGCGTGTTATCAATCCCCGTGATGAAGTGATCGTGATGTTGCCAAACTACATGCAGGTCTGGGGAATCGCCCGTGCATTCAAAGCGAAGGTAAAACCCTGGTGGCTGAAACCCATCACGGGGACGGCCTCCAAGAGCCAGCCTGCTCATTGGGCGCCGGACCTCGAAGAGTTCAAGCGATTGGTGACCCGGAGGACGAAAATCATTGCTGTGTGCAATCCCAATAATCCCACCGGCAGCGTGTTGACTCACGAAGCCATGCAAACGATCGTGGAACGGGCGCGATGGGCGGGCGCGTGGCTCCTCGCCGACGAGGTGTACCAGGGCGCTGAACGAGAGGGCCCCGTGACCCCTTCATTCTGGACAATCGGTGCTGGCAAAAAAGCCCCGTACGGAAAGCTCATCGTCACGAACAGCCTTTCCAAGGCCTATGGACTGCCCGGATTGCGAATCGGGTGGATGGTCGGTCAAAAGGAGGCCATTGGAAAATCCTGGGCGGCGCACGATTACACCACTATCGGTCCCGGCGCCCTGAGCGACGCGCTTGCCTCGGTGGCACTTTCCACAGCCACACGCCGAGCCATCCTTCAGCGCACACATACAATCCTCCGGGCGCAGTGGCCGATTCTTCAACAGTGGATTGCAGCCCACAGAGCGTTCTGTGTAGCGATTCCCCCGCAGGCAGGAGCCATCGCATTGCTCCAATATTCAATGAAAATAAATTCCACTCAACTTGCCAACAAGCTCCGGAAAAAGAAAAGCCTCTTAATTGTCCCAGGAGACCACTTCTTGTTGGATCGCCACATTCGAATCGGCTACGGAGGCCAACGGGAGCATCTGAGCGAGGGATTGAAGCGGTTGTCGGAAGTGATCCGGGAACTTGGTTGAGGTGGGGTCGCTAAAGCCAGGGCCCGGTAACCGGAGGGGCTCATCCCCCGGTGCAAAAACGCGAGGAAGCGGTTTCTTGGAACTTCTCCGGCCTCAGGGGAGCCGGGCGCAGCGTCAGTTCACATTCATCCGCCTTCTCCAGACCCCATTTCTGTGCGCCCCCACAACTTGGATTGACTTTCGCGATTTCGACTTCTGAATTCTCTGGCCCGACACTTCGTGCCCTCTTTCTGCTAAAATGACCTGCTCAAATTCCGTAGCTGGAGGCAACATGCGCCCACTGATTCTCGCCATGATCCTGATCGGTACCTTGTTCATTGCAGGAGTATCTTTCATGAACGGAGCAGAAAAGCATCCCCTCACATTCGACGACCTGATGAAAGTGCAGCGCGTTGCGGACCCACAGATTTCCCCGGATGGCAAGTGGGTAGCGTATTCCGTGACGGTGGTCGACAAGGAAAAAAACACCAAGAAAGCCGACATCTGGGTAGTGCCCACCGCGGGGGGCCGAGCGCTGCAACTCACCCGCTCACAGAAGAGCGACGATCGTCCGCGTTGGTCTCCGGATGGGAAGGAGATCGCGTTCGTATCCACTCGCGACGGGTCCTCCCAAATCTGGGTCCTTCCCGTGGAGGGGGGCGAAGCCAGGAAAGTAACGTCCCTTGCCACCGAGGCCGGGGGAGTCCTTTATTCCCCCGACGGCAGAAATCTGTTGTTTACCTCCGACGTGTACCCCGAGTGCGATCACAGCAATCCCCAGATGGCTCTCGACTGCAATGCAGCCAGAAAGAAGGCGGCCGAGGAATCGAAAGTGAAGGCCCACGTGGCCACGCGGCTGCTTTTTCGACATTGGACTGAATGGAAGGACGGCAAACGTTCCCACCTGTATATCGTGCCGGTGGATGGCTCTCAGCCACCGCGTGATTTGACCCCGGGTGACTATGATGTTCCGCCGTTTTCACTGGGCGGACCCGATGATTACGCGTTTTCACCCGACGGCAAGGAGGTATGCTACACCTCTAACCACGACCCCCACGAGGAGCGCTCAACCAACATGGATTTGTTTGTGGTCGCCGTCGCCACGGGGGAGACGAAGAAGATCACCAGCAATCCGGCCTACGACGGCTCGCCCCAGTACTCTCCCGACGGCAAGTTTATCGCCTATCGGGCACAGGGCCGGCCGGGGTACGAGAGTGACCGTTTTCAACTGATGGTCTATGATCGCGCGACTGCACAGCACCGCAGCGTGACAGAGAGTTTCGATCGCTGGGTCGATTTGTTGGCCTGGGCACCGAACTCCAGAAAGCTCTATTTTGTCTCCGGAGATCGCGGGCGCAATTCCATTTTCGAAGTCTCCCTCACCGGGAACGACGTGAAACGCGTTTATGGGGAACACTCCAGCGGAGACGTCGCGCCGACGCCCGATGGGCGGGCCCTTGTTATCACGCGGTCTTCGATGCATCAGCCCGCGGAAATCTATCGGGTCGGCGCCGATGGATCAAATATCATGGCGCTGACTCATCACAATCAGGACCTGCTCGCGACACTCGATCTGAATCCGGCCGAGGAATCTTGGATTGATGGCGCCCCTTCCTCCGGCGGACCTGCCGTTGATTCCAAGGTGGCCAAGGGCTTCATCGATCCCGGCCAGGCTGAGGCCGCGATCCCCACTCAGAAGAAGATGGACACTCCAAAGATTCATTCCTGGATCCTCAAACCGCCACAGTTCGATGCTGCGAAGAAATATCCGGTGCTCTTGTTCGTCCACGGAGGCCCCCAGGGCTCCTGGGAAGATAACTGGGGGTATCGCTGGAATCCCCAAATGTATGCCGCCGCCGGTTACGTGGTCGTCATGCCGGATCCCCGCGGATCCACCGGCTATGGTCAGCAACTCATTGATGAAATCAATAAGGACTGGGGAGGTCGATGTTTCAAGGATCTCATGCTGGTGGCCGATGCAGCTGAAAAATGGTCTTATGTCGATAAGAGTAAGATGGTGGCGGCAGGCGCTTCATTCGGCGGGTTCATGATCAATTGGTTCCAAGGCCACACGGACCGCTTTAAAGCGCTCGTGGCTCACGCCGGCGACTTCGACCAGGTGAGCGGCTACTACGTCACCGAAGAGCTCTGGTTTCCTGAGTGGGAGATGGGAGGAACACCGGCAGACCATCCAGAGATCTATGACTTCCTCTCTCCCGGCCGATACGTGAAAAATTTCAAAACGCCAGAGCTGGTCAGTCATGGGGAAATTGATTTTCGGGTTCCCGTGGCTGAAGGCCTGGCGATGTACACCTCCCTCCAACGGCGTGGCATCGAGTCGAAGTTGCTGTACTTCCCCGACGAGGGACATTGGATCCTCAAACCGCTGAACTCCGAGTTGTTCTACAAAACCGTGATCGAGTGGTTGAATAAGTTTACGAAGTGACGCGGATGAGAATTGGGTTCCATGACATGTAGGGGCACATCTCCCTGTGCCCCATCTCGGCATTTAAACCCGGAACCGAAACCCTAGTGACCTCGCAATGACTCAAAGTTAAACAAATCCCCAGAAGGTCGAGACGATCACCTCCTGAGGGGGATCGGTCCGCCACGGCGGACGCCCCTACAACTCAAAAAAAGGCGGACACTTTACTTATGCAATATCGAAGACTTGGACGAACAGAGCTGCAACTCTCCGAAATTGGATTCGGCGCATGGGGGATCGGGGGGCACCTGTGGCAGGACTCGAAGGATGACGAATCTCTTCAGGCGCTTCATCGTGCTATCGACCTTGGCGTCAATTTCATTGACACGGCTGCGGCTTACGGAGAGGGCCACAGTGAACAGCTCATTGCCAGAGTTCTGAAATCCCATCGCAATAAGCAGATTTATGTCGCTACCAAGGTCAACCCCAAGAATTATGTCTGGCCTGCCCAAAAAGGCAGCGATATCCGCGAAGTTTTTCCCAGGAATTACATCATTGACCGAACCGAACAGAGCCTCAAAAACCTTGGGGTTGAGCGGATTGATCTCCAGCAACTGCACGTCTGGAATGACGAGTGGGCAGGAGCCGACGAGTGGCGTTCTGCATTTGAGAAGCTCCGGCGCGAAGGAAAGGTCTGGCACTTTGGCATTTCCATCACAGAACATGATCCCGACGACAGCTTGAAGATGATCGACACCGGTGAGGTGGATGCGGTCCAGGTCATCTACAACATCTTCGACCAATCCCCCGAGAAGGCACTGTTTCCGAGATGCGAGGAAAAACGGATTGGTGTCATTGTGCGCGTTCCCTTTGACGAAGGATCGTTGACTGGGGCCGTGACCGAGCAGACCACCTTCCCTCCCGAGGACTTCCGCACACATTATTTCAGCGGCGACCGCAAAAAGCAGGTGGTCGACCGAATTGAAAAGCTGGGCCGACTCCTCGACGGGGAGGCCAGCAGCCTGGCGGAGCTGGCGCTCCGTTTCACTTTGACCCCCCCGGCGGTGTCCACCGTGATACCGGGAATGCGCAAATCCAGGAATGTGGAAGCGAATTGCTCTGTGTCCGACGGCCGCAGGCTATCTCCCGCATTGGCGACCAAACTTAAACAACACGCATGGCAAAGGAATTTCTATCGCTAAGCCCTTTTCCATAAAACCTCTTGACGCATGAGATCATCCAAGTAAGCATGGAGATCGGGAGTTAATCCGCGTATGGGCGCGTTTCAGAAGAGACCTGGGGCCCCGATCTAACGGAGTTCATGCTTGGAACCTCGAATTTTATAAACGTTTACTGAAGAATCAAGGAATGGCATGGCAGGCATGCCGAGGGGGTCGTATGAGATTGTTTGCAGGCAATTCATCAGCGTGGTGCAAGGCGACGATCGCGACGAGCGTCCTCGCAACGGTATTATCATTGGGGCTTATGATCGTGACTCCTGAACGAGTATTCGGCGCTCGGGCTTTCGGTTCCAGGACCTCGTTTACGCGCGGGTTCCCACACCGTGAATTCAACGGGTTTGGATTCCGAAACAACTTCTTTCGCCGCTCGTTTGGGTTTTTCCCTTCCTATTCCTTTTTCTACTCAGGGTTTGGTCCCTACTCCTATTACCCATCCTATTGGGGGCCGCCATACGGGGGACCCGGGTCACCTTATCCGCCTAGTTATAGTCTGGATTATGACGCTCCGGAACAGCAAGGTGACGGCAATCAAAGGGTTGCGTGGCTGAGGCTGGACGTTCAGCCTCTGGAAACCTCCATTTACGTCGACGGCCAGTATGCAGGAAAGGGATCGGAGTTTGCGAATGGGAAGAAACTGCTCCCGGTGAGCCCTTCCAGTCATACACTGCGTTTTGTGGCGGAGGGTTATCAAGCCGCAGTCGTTGATTTAAAAGTCAACCCGCTCCAGACGCTGGATGTTAAAGAACATTTGCAAGCAGGTGCCGCCGCCTCGGGAGCGCCAACGGATTCCACTCCGCCTGCCTCTTCAGCCATTCCTTCGCGCTCGCCCGGACGGACTCCTCCCCCCTTGCGACAGCCGTATTCGGCCGCGCCCCTGAGTCGAAGGAACGTGAACCCGAAGGCTTCTACGGATCCAAGGAATGAGACGCATGCAGAAGCAGCCCCACAGCGCGAGGATTCCCCGGCCCAGCCGGCCTCCGGCAAATTTGAAGGTGTGCAATTTGGAAGGATTGTCATCATATTCGAGCACCCGACCACCGACGCTGCCATCTATGTCGATGGCAAATTCATTGGTGTCACCGATTCCTCCAATCCTGATTTCATGGTCAACGATGTTCCGCCGGGAAAGCATACCGTCGTCGTGACTAAGCCCGGCTTTGGGAATTTCGAAGAAGATATAACTGTCACTCCAAGCGGGAGCATTTCTGTCAAAGCGGTGATGAAGAAGAAATAACATGAAGAGAGGATGTCTCGGGCATAGCGTGAGAGTCCGAAGTCCAAGACCCAAAGTTCCAAGTTCAAAGTTCAAAGTTGAGGAGTTTCAATGGATGTATCCAGCTTCATCTGACCTCCGACTTCAGGCTTTTGGTTCGTTCCTCTGACGACTGAGAACCGACAACATGCAACTGTCTCCCTGACACCCGGTACCTGGCACATTTCTTTCATCTCAACCCCTGCCTGCCCATTTAAGATCCATTTCTCTCCTTGCGCCCAAAGGAATCTCGAATACAATTGGCCTTGCTGATTCTCAGGGAGCGTGGCTCCTGCGGAAGCACCCTGCGGGTTCATTTTGACAGGAGAGGGAGCGTCCTCATGGTTTATAAGCTGGCGCTGGTCGGATTCGGGAACGTCGGAAAGAGCTTCTTTAGATTGCTGGAGCGGAAGAAGTTCCGTCTAAGAAGGGATTATGGGATTGAATGTCGCGTGGTAGCGATTGCCACGGCCAACCATGGACTGGCCATCGACCTCAAGGGGTTCGATTCGAAGAAAGTCTTCTCCCATTTGGAAAAGGCCGGCACCCTCGATATTCTGCATCGCGGAAAACCGCTCCAGGGCGCAATCGATTTAATCCAGCGGTCGTCCGCCGATGTCTTGTTTGAGATCTCTCCACAGAATCCGTGGACGGGACAGCCGGCTATCCGGTACATCGAAGCCGCCCTGAAAGAAAGGATGCACGTTATCACAGCGAACAAGGGGCCTGTTGTCCATGCTTACCGTCGGCTCAAAAGGCTTGCCGCCAGGAACAAGGTGCAATTCCGGCATGAAGGTGTGGTCATGGATGGGACACCTATTTTTAACCTGGCGGAGATGACCCTCCCCGCCACTGAAGTGCGGGGCTTTGAGGGGATTCTCAACGCGACGACCAACTATTTGCTCGAGGAGATGGAAAAAGGAAAGAGTCTTGAGGCTGCTCTCGAAGAGGCCAAGGCCCTTGGGATTGTCGAATCCAACCCGGCCGTGGATGTGGAGGGATGGGATGCAACGTCTAAGTTGTGTTGCATCGCGAATGTCATCATGGGGGCCAATTTAAGACCCAGGGCAATTGACCGCGAAGGCATCCAGAAGCTTACGCCCGCGCAGCTTCAAAAAGCGCAGGGGCGTGGCAATCGCATCCGGTTGCTGGTTCGGGCCTGGCGGGATGGACGCATCGTCCGGGGAAGCGTTAAGCCCACCGAAATTCCGCTGACCCATACCTTTGCGACGCTTCGGGGAGACACCACGGCCCTCTGCATCGACACGGACACCATGGAGAAAATCACCATCATCGAGGGCCCCGGTGGCCCTCATCAGACCGCGTTCGCCCTGCTCTCCGATCTCATTAATATTCACCGGCTGAATGCCTGAGGGGGGTCGGTGGCACGTGAGGGGAGATTGCCAGGCAGGACCATCCCTCCATTCGAAAAAGCCTTGCCGTCTCTACATCTCTCGACGGCCTTCCAGGGACTTCATGACGGTCACTTCATCCGCATAATCGAGTTCACTGCCAATGGGAACGCCCATGGCAATGCGCGTCACTTTCACCCCCAAAGGCTTCAACAATTTGGAGAGATAGATGGCGGTCGCTTCGCCTTCTACGTTGGGGTTGGTCGCAAGAATAATCTCTTCCACCTCCCCACTTCGCAACCGCTCTATCAGGTTCTTGATGCGGAGCTGATCCGGACCAATGCCCTTAAGCGGAGCCAGGGCCCCCATCAGGACGTGGTAGCGCCCATGGTAGGCACGGGTCTTCTCAATCGCAAGGACGTTGGCGGGCTCCTCCACAATACAAATCTGCTTGGGGGTTCGCGCAGGACTGGTGCAATAAAAACACGGATCCACGTCAGTCAAGTTATTGCATGTGCTGCATAAACCCACTTTCTGTTTGACGTCAAGGATGGCCTGCACCAGACGTTCGGCTTCCTCGCTGGAGCCCTTTAGCAAGTGGAAGGCAATGCGCTGGGCTGATTTCTGCCCAACCGAAGGCAGATGTTTCAACTCTTCGATCAAACGGGCGACAGGTTCGGCATAGTCAGGCATGGGCGGGGTCAGAGTTGGGTCGGTTCTCGGGAATCTCCTTCAAATTCACTTAAGACGGGGCCGGCCCTCCCGTTCGTTGGAGGGTCCGTGTAAGAGAGGGACCTTTCTTCAAAACAATCCCGGAATCTTCAGACCACCAGCCAGATTCCCGAGTTGTCCCTGAAGTTGCTCATCGACTTTGCGGTTGGCTTCATTCACTGCCGCGAGGATCAGGTCTTGCAACATTTCCCGATCACTCGAGTTGAGTGCTTCGGGGTCGATCGTTACCGCAAGCAGTTGCTTCTGTCCGTTCATCTTGACGGTGACCATCCCACCGCCGGAGGAAGCTTCAACCACCAGATCCTCCATCTGTTTCTGAAGCTGCTCCTGCATCTTCTGGGCTTGTTTAAGGATTTGTTGCATGTTGGGCGTGTTCATCATTCACTACCCCCCCGCTCTTCGGAGAATAATCGCTTCCCTTTCGCTATTTCTTCTTGATCTGGACGATTTCGGCGCGAAAGGTGTCCACAAACGACCGGACGAGTGGTTCCTCCAAAATCTCGTCTGTGCCTCCTTGAGAAGAAGGCCGCAGAGGATCGGGGGCCCCATCATCTGCCCGTATAGCGGGCGTCAGGTCCGCCTGTTCATCTAAAAGCGTCAATTTCACCAGAAGATTTCGGCCAAAAACATTCTGGCATATCTGACCCAAAGTTGCAATTTGGTCCTTGTTGTTCAGCATCGAATAAAAATTCTTGTTGGCCTGGGTAAACTGGAGATGGAGAGAGGAATTCTCCAGGACCATGCGTGCCACGTGGTCGAGCAATGAATCCAAAAACTTTGATCTTGCAAATACGGCCTTCCGAAAGGATTCAATCTGCGACCTTTCGGGGAGAGATTGGGATTCGGGTTCCGGGGAGATGGCTTGCGCCGGTCCGCCAGGACTGACGGAACCGGAGGGCTCCCGCGCGGAAACTAGTGAGGCTTCAGGGCCGGCGAGCTTCCTCAAGACGGGACGCCCGGAAAAATCCGGGGAAGGCGATGTCGCGGGAGGACGTCTACCCTCACCGTTTTTTTTTAGCAATGGAGCGCCGGAGGGGGACACGTGCGCCTGGGGTCTTCTGTCCGCTTCCGGACCCGTGGCTGTTCTGGGAGAGGATTCATTTGATTTCCAGTCCGAGAGGAATTCTTCGATCGACATCAGCCGCGAGGCCTGCACCAGCCGAACCAGCCCGAGCTCGAGGTGGAGCCTTGGATGGGTCGACCATTTGAGATCCGCCTCGGTCCGGGCGAGGAGATGGAAGAAGCGCACCAAGTCTTCTTCCGAAAAATGCGCTGCAGTGGCCGCGAGGCGTTCAATCTCATCGGGGGGCAATTCCAGCAATTCCGATTGTTTCCCGGCGACGCGGAGAATCATCAAGTTCCGGATGTGCTGAATGGCTTCGCGGCAAAAAGGCCGGGGGTCGAATCCTGCCCGGATCAGATCTTCCACCAGCCTCAGAACCGATTGTGTGTCTCGTGCGACGAGGGCATCGCTCAGGCGGTCGAGATAGTCCTGTGACACAAAACCCAGCAGCTCACGTATTTTGGATTCATCGACGGAGTCACCGGAAAAAGAGATGACCTGATCCAAAAGGGATTGAGCGTCCCGAATGGACCCTTCCGCGGCACGCGCCAGCATCGACAATGCTCCCGCCGTAATGGCAATTTTCTCCGTGGCGGAAATGGTCTCCAGGGATTTGAAAATTTCATGGTAAGAGAGCGTCCGAAACGAGAAGTTCTGGCAGCGGGACAGGATGGTGGGTTTTAGTTTGTGCCGCTCCGTGGTCGCGAAGATAAAGACGACATGATCGGGCGGCTCTTCGAGGGTCTTGAGCAGCGCATCCCAGGCATCGTCGGTGAGCTGGTGCGCTTCGTCGATAATGTAGATCTTGAAACGGTCGCGCGAAGGCCGGTACTTGACGTTTTCGCGCAGTTGGCGGACATCATCAATGCTTCGATTGGATGCGGCGTCGATTTCGATGACATCCACCGCGTTGCCATTCTTGATTTCACGGCACGAATCGCATTCCTCGCACGGCAGCGGGGTGGGGCCCTTGGCGCAATTGAGCGCCTTTGCCAGGATCCGGGCCGTGGTGGTCTTTCCGACGCCCCGGACACCCGAGAACAAATAGGCATGCCCAATGCGGCGCTGTTCAATGGCGTTCTTGAGCGTCGTCATAATCACTGACTGCCCAATCACCTCATCGAATCGCTGGGGGCGGTACTTTCGAGCTATGACTTGGTAAGCCATGGGACTGTCGAAGCTCCAAATTTCAACCCGCCGCGGCGGGCAAATTCCAAACAAAAACCAAAATCCAAACGGACAACACGCCCCAACAAAAAGTCGTCCAGATTCAGGGTGTTCCACACCCCAGCAGTGGAGGATACTGGAGCGATTGGACTATCCGCTTGTTTTGAGGCTTGATTCGTGGAATTTGAGTTTTGTTTGGCACTTGGAATTTGGACTTTGGAATCTGATCCTAACTAACCCAGGTTTCGGGTGATCTGCGGCACACCACAGTTTCCGTTACCGTTGCTGCCGTCAGGCCCTGGCGGGGTTCACGGGCTGCGATTGCACAGAGCCCGAAACCTGGAACCGCTGGAGCGACGGGCCCTTCACTTGCGAAAGCCCGAGGCTCCCGCCAGCGAATTCTATATCCTGCCCTCCGTCTTCCAAGGCTCAGGGGGCTCCAAGTCGCCGCTCCGAAACGATCGTTTATATCACTTTTCAGCGGCTGCGACAAGGCGAGGGAGCGGTGTGGGTGAGGACCAGTCTGATTGCCATTCGCCAGTGCTTGCCCGTCGAAGCGTATCGTTTGCGGGAATAGTCAAACATGGCTATACTCGGGGATTCAGCCCTGAGTCGTTTCAAAGGAAATGGGGATGCCCATGCCACCCACCACGGAACCTCGAACCATCTATTTCTGCAGCCAGTGTGAATCCATCAACCGCACGAACCGTTGTCCCAACTGCGAGGGCGATACCCAGCTGACGGAGGAAGAACTGGAGGACGATCGCGGGGAGACCAACCGTAAGATGTTTGAGATTGAGCTGCCCTCCCTGGAACGAGCCGTGATCACCATTTCCTGTCCTCATTGCGGGGACAACGCTTTCAGCAACGCCAACACGTCCTGGCACAAGAAGATC
>JBAVHJ010000339.1:0-3005 GCA_049685715.1 Terriglobia bacterium
GCACTTTTTTTGATTCGAAGAATCGATTCGGGTTCAGAAATCCACAGGCGGGGTCAAGCAAATCGCTTGGGGCCAGGTCTATTTTGTTTTCATTTGCACCGCTCATCCGCTTCTGGGTGGTACAAACAGCTTGAAACGTCAGGTCGGGAGACGACCAATTGAAAAATAAATAGACTTGACCCGAAGGGTATTCTTCGCATCACTTTGCAAAAGATTGTAAGGGACTGAAAACCCAGCTGATTGGTTGAATGGCTCGCTGCACTCTGATGCACCAAAGTGCACCAAAACTGAAACTAAACAAGCACCAAGATTTTTAGAGTGGGGTTGACTTGCTTGCACGTATCCACGTGTCTTTGAAAACGTGAAGAACCCTGCGTCAAGGCTGCCAACACACCGGCCCCGTTTCGTCACGACCTTCGTGCCCGCACGATGCTTCAGTTTATTTCTGAGCTAGAAGCGCCCGGGCATCTCGAAGCTCAGGCCGATCTCCATCGGCATGGTCGCAAATGGCCAGAAGCTTGGCATAATAGCTTTTCGCTTTGTCGCGGTTCCCGGAAAGCTCGGCGGCGCGGGCGGCGCCTGAGAGCGCGTTAAAACGGTTCGGTGCGGTGCGCAGCGTGGCTTCGAATTCCACGACCGCCTGGGCCGGTTGCTTCAACTCGAGCAACATCTCTCCAAGAAGCTCGCGAGCCGGCAGGATCACCCCCGGAGTAACGTTGTGTTTGTCGGTACCGTCTTCGTGGTCGGCGGCAGAATGCATCTGCCGCAGGGCTTCCTCCTGTTTACCTTCCGCCAGGGCTAACCAGGCAGCCGCAGTCTCCCACTGGATTTCCACCTGGTCCGCCCAGTATTTCTCATTCGCCTGGGTGAGTGTGTCGCGAAGAGATGCGAGTTCCTGCAAACTCTTTCGCGCCGCGTCGGTGTCGCCGGCATGCGAGGCGCCCAGAGCCCGTGCGAAATGGATATTCGCTTCGGTCCAGGCATACCTCCCACCGGGGAATATATTCGGCGGCACCGTGAGCGCTGCGGCTTCCGCCCAGCGATGTCGTTCCACAGCGAACCGCGCCGGCGTGGTTCCAGTGGCGTAGAGCGCATTGAGATACTGCGGGTCGTCTTTCCGTGGTTGCGGCATTGCTTCGAGAACTTTTCTTGCCTCGCGGTCCCGGGCCCCTTGGAGATACGCATAGACCATATAATCTTTCGCGTGCAGCTCATTGCCGGGCGCATTGTATTTTTGGGCCGCGGCTGCAGAGGCGAGGTTGGATTCGATGGATTCCTGCCATAGCCCGAGCCGCGTGAAAATGTGCGAAGGCATGTGGAGTGCGTGCGGCGAGTCCGGAGCGATCTTGGCATAGCGTCGCGCCGCATCCAGGGCTCGCGCCGCAAGCGGGGGATAGTCGTAGGCGTGGATGATGTAATGGGCTACCCCGGGGTGATCTGGCTGCTCGACAGAAATTTTCTCCAAGATCGCGCCAGCCTTCCTCTGGTTCACATACCCTTTGTCCGCGGCAGGCGCGGTACTTAATAGGGTGAGGGCATAGAAAATGGCCGCCTCTCGGTCGTCGGGATAGCGCGCTTGAAGTTGCTCCATCGCCTTCTCATAAGCCAGGGCGCGGGTGCGATGGTCCAGCTTGTCCGGACCTTTGTAGAAGATCTCGATGGCGGCGATGTAGTCCCGCTCGCGCTGGGTTTTAGATCCCGCTGACTCTGCCTTTTCGACGGCCGCCCAACCTTGTTTCAGGGCCGCTGGGCCAGGCACTTCCCAGATTGTATGGTAGTACGTCATGGCGATTCCCCAGTAGGCCATGCCGCAGGCAGGATCCTTTTCCGCCACGGCAGCAAACGCCTCACTGGCTTTCTCATACCAAAAGGAATGGAGCATCGCTACGGCGCTGTTGAATTGCGGCTGCACCGCTGCGTTACAGGAAACCGAAAAATTCACTTTACCGAGTTTTTCCGGCTCACCGGCGGGGTGTTCATGTTGGGCAAGGGCTGGTGCCACGAATGTCAACCAAGCACCAGCGATAACGAGAAAGGAAACACGTGGCTTCATTTTTCGTCCTCCTAAGCGTATTCCACCGCCTCCGAACATGCGCAGGCGGGGCACTGATCAGGCGTATAAGACGAGATTACTATTCTAGTCTGGAATTATCCAGAATTTCCTTTTTCCATAAGTCGGGATCTGACCCTCCCCAATTTGGAAGCATCCCTCCTACCTTTTGATCGGGATGTCGATATTGGTGTTTGCCAGACACGGATTCACATTCAGGATCGTCCGAAAATCTTCGAACGAGACCGCCCTTCCCGCCGGCAGCGGCGCCTGATAGCGGAAACGGGTCAGACCTGGACATAGGACATTGAGACAAGTCGGGAAGGGCGTTGGCCGATAGAAGTCCAGGGTTGACAGTAAGGCGATCGGGCGGTGGCAAGAGCGAGCCAAGTGGGATCAAGCAATCGAGGCAGTGGTAGTGAAGACTGGTGTCGCACTCCAAAGCCGGCGGATTCTTGACTCAACGATAGGCTTCCCTGCGGTGACGGACGGCGATGATGTCGACGAGTCGCTGGTGATCATCAATGGTGAAAACGACCCGGTAGAGACCCACGCGAATTCGCCACGGATTTTCTTCTCCCCGCAGTTTCCGGCACCCGTGAGGACGTGGATTGGATGACACGCCTTGATGGCAGGAAAGATCCGACGAACGATCGAGGCATCCAAGCCCTCCAATTCTCTGCGGGCAGATCTCGCAAAGGTCAGAGCGTAGTTATTCATGGGTGCGCAGTTTGCCCTGGCGCTGCAAACGCTCTTTTACGCTGGGCAGGGATTCTCGAGGTTCATGTTTTCGTTGACGGGCGACCAACCGGTTGCATAAAAATTCGGGACAGTCCCGAATGGCACTAAGTTAAGGGCCTGACAGTCTGAATTAGCCAAATCCCTGAAAGGGATTCATTCATCAGCCCAGGGCAACGCCCTGGGTTTGAAATCCTTGTTGAATCCCCCTCACCCT
>JBAVHJ010000340.1:0-2272 GCA_049685715.1 Terriglobia bacterium
ACTCATCGGTTCGACCCCCGAATCTTGGGGCTATGGCTTGTTGTCAAATGGCTGTAAACCAGGTCGAACCCTCAACCCCCGCAATGGAGGCCTTAAATGAAATCGCGCGCATCGTTATTCCTTGCCCTCGGGATCATGACGATCCTGGTATTTCTCGTTGCCCTGCCTGTGATGGGACAAACCGAATACAACTGGCGCCTTCGTTATGCTCAGGTGGCCAACGGAGTTTCCGGAAATTCCACGTACGTCACGACGCTAGTCGTCTCCAACCCCGAAGACAGAACTTCGGAAGTGCAACTCGAAGATTTTGATCACAACATTCCGATGAATGCGTTAAGAACCCAGTATTTTACCGATTGTTTTGTGACGGGAGCGACGACGTCCACCCTCAATTTTCAGGTCCCTCCTCACTCCAGTTGCAAACTGGACACCGATGGCGTGGGATCTCTCGAGACCGGCTGGCTGAGAGTGACCGAAGTGACAAACACCCACGATCTGGGCGGATACCTGAGCTGGACCTACTACTCTGGGAATCAGTTCACCGGAACGCCGCTGTTCACGGTCGGCGTCTCCCCCACGCGAATCTACAATCAACTTTCCATCCCCGTGCTTCGCGATGCCCCGAGAGGCGAGGACACTGGATACGCCCTGGTCAATCCTTATAATTCCAGCGTGACGATGCAAGCCCAGTTGTTCGATAAAGCAGGTGTCCTGCGATGCTCCGGCCCCATTTCGTTCCCGCCCTTCGCCCACGTTGCCCAAATGGTGAGCGAACTTTGTCCCAACACGCTCGGCAGTGCAACAGGGTTTGTGGGCAATCTCATCGTCACCGGATCGACCGGAAATGATGCGGCCATCGCGACAGCCGTGATCGCGCGCAGAGGGGCGTTTGGGGGAGCTACCGCGAGCATGAGTGTCGACGCTCACGTCGACGCCAAGCGTGTGCAGGAGCGTGGAGGAGAAGAGAGCGGCCCTGCACGAGGCAGCTTTAACGTGGACGGCAAGTGGAATCCCTTGCTGTCACCCAGGTAATAATCGGGGATTTGCAAGTTTTTTCCCATCCGGTTGCCGGGGGCTGGAATATGCCAAGGCGCACCCGCCCCCGGCTGAAACCGGAAGACACCACAGGTTTCCGCTCCAGTCCCCTCTCCTCTGATTCGAGTTGGACAATCTTTTACTTGACTTGAGATTTAGTTGTATATACAATTATCGTCTCTGGAGAGGTCCATGAAAAGGAAGAGCCCAAGTGAAACCTTCCCGGCCACAGTCCGGCTCGTTGCCGAGGAATGTATTGCGGTCCGCCTGCGCTTCCTGACCCGCGCGATCACGAGACTCTACAATCAGGCCCTGCGGCCTCAGGGCCTGACCGTCAGCCAGATGAATATCCTGGTGGCCGCGTCCTGCCTGGGCGAGGCCCGCCCCCAGGACATCTGCCAAATCCTGCATCTGGAGAAATCCACCCTCAGCCGGGATGTCGAGCGGATGCGGCGTCAGGGATGGCTAAACAAAAAGTCGGGGGAAGATGGACGGACGAGCCTTCTTCAGGTCACTCCGGCCGGCGCCAAGCGGCTGGAAAAAGCGATCCCGGCGTGGCGGCGGGCCCAGGAAAAAGCCCACCTCCTGCTGGGTGAGCCGGGGTGCGCGGCCCTGGGCCGGGCCGTCACGGACCTGAGGAAAAAAGGGCTGAGGGATCCGGGTTAATTTTTTTTAATCCCATAGTTGTATATACAACAAAGGAGCGATCATGCCGTCACTCAATGAACATCCCACCGTGCAGCATTTTTATGCGACGGCCCGCGGAGGAACCGATGCCCCGCCGGCCTCCCCCCTGGATTCCGCCTGGCTGCGCCAGCTGTGCCTTGAGGCAGGCGCCGATGACGTCGGTTTTGTCGAAGCGGACCGCGCGGAGCTGTCCGATCAGCGCGAGGCCCTGAGGGTCGCTTTCTCGAACACCAGGACCCTTGTGAGTTTAGTTTGTCGGATGAACCGCGAGGATGTGCGCAACCCCGCCCGTTCGGTCTCGAACGTGGAATTTCACCAAACCACCGATCTTGTAAACCACGTCGCCAAGCAGATCGTTGCGGCTCTTGAACAGCGTGGAATCCGGGCCATGAACCCGGCCGCGGGTTTTCCCATGGAAATGGACCGGTTCCCCGGGGGAAAAGCCTGGGTCATCTCCCACAAACCCGTGGCCGTCGCCGCGGGACTCGGTCACATGGGGATCCATCGCAATGTCATTCATCCGAAGTTTGGCAACTTCATCATCTTGGGC
>JBAVHJ010000341.1:0-5133 GCA_049685715.1 Terriglobia bacterium
TGAGACCTCACGAGGCGTTTGAACGTACGCCTCCATGGTCTTGGTCTCATCGATTGGAGGGTTGGTCTTTGCAGGTCGAATGAACTGGGAACCTGCAAGGAGAATGATGATTGTGATCCCTGCGCCTTTCAACAGTGCTTTCATGAACCCATCTCCCTTCGGCAAGAACTCTGGTCGCGATTGGAGACGGGGTGGAGGCGGTGACTGTTAACAAATGTATGAACCACAGGCGACAAACATCTCGCTTTCGACAGATCCAATCGAGTGTTGTCTGCAGTTCAGAGAGGGAGGAATCGCAAAGGGGTGAAGGCAGGGTGGGGCGAGATCTTCAAGGCGAGGGGGACCGGAAATGAGTCGCGCGCTGGACGGGAAGATTCAGCCCATCCGGTGGAGACTGGTCCCCCGGTAAGAGATACGACCGTTAGAGATCATTTGGTTTCGCGCGGTCCATTCAGCTCCAAATCCCTCTGCATGAAATCCGCCTCCGCCTCATTCAATTTGAAGAAGTAGCGACCCAGGATAAAGAAGGGTTCTCCATCCGGGGGTAGCACCCGGATGTGGGTTGCGTAGGTCCCTTTCTTCACTTCTCGTAACACGATATGACTGGGGTTTCGGCCGTCGCCCGTTTTGATCTCGCCGCTTTTAATAAAGTCCATCGCCTTCCCTTGGTGGCAGTCTTCAAATCTACGATCTGCCAGCACTTTACTATAACGGCGTCCAGTTTCAAAAGTGAAGTATTGATTTTCCCAACTTCCAAGAGATGAAATCGCTTTGGTCATCAACGGGACGAACTGAGCCGGATTACTTCTTTGCTGAAAGGACATTCGCGCGCAGCTCAGCCAGGGTTTTCCCCTGACCTCCAAAATGCCCGACCAGATTTCGGGCCAGCAAGGAATTGTCAGGGGCCCCCGCCACGGCTCTCTGGAGGTGTTCCTGATGATCACCACGCTGGGGTTGAATGCTGATGAGGGCCGCAGCGAATTCCATCTCAGGATCATTTCCGCGTAATCGGATGGCGTTCAGAACCGATGGGTAGCCGTCAAGATTACGCGCGAAATTCTGATCTGAAGAGAAAGCACCCGCTTGTTTGTAACTTTCCGCCAGGTAGCCTGCGTCAAAGAGGGCGAGTGCCTCCGAATTCCCCTTCAGCCGTGCATCCTGCGTACGAGCCGAAAGACGGGAGTAAAGTTGGTTGCCGATCTGCGGGTCTTTCATCGCATAGACGGTTGCGCGACGCAAGGTCTCCATGCGAACAAGAACGGGTACATCCGCAGAGAGGAGCGCCAGGGTATCGTCGACGAGTCGATGGATGTCATAGTCGGGACTGGTGGCGCGCCAACCGCTCCCTCCCCACGGCAGGGATTTCGCATTTCCGATATCAAAGGGCCAGCAGACCAAGGGCGGACCCGCCCAGGTCGTTTGCACCCACGCGATCAAAGCGGCGGCGAGAATTAAACTCAACAAAATGGAACGAAGTGTTTTCAAAGTCATGGTGGTCACCTCCAAGGTGGTTTGGAAAATTAGGGACCGACACCTTACTCTCATAGACTTCGATAGTCCTTTAAAGTCGGTGTCTGTCCCTTCTTTTTCGCTTTCAGAATTTGTTTGTCTACTGGAAAGACGGCGGGGTTGGGATAGGTGTTAACGCGAAGCTTCAATCTTTCATTGAAGGAGGGGACGGAGAACGTGGATATCTCTTTTTGAAGCCGGGATCAGTACGATTGATGATAACCAAACAGGCTGGTATCCTTCACAGAAGATCGCGCCCGACAGCAGGCGAGGCGAGTAAGGACAAGCAAGTCGGGGTGGCCCGTCGCACTCTACGAGGCCGCTATAACCACTTTCCCTTTCCCGGCCACTTGCCTTTCCACAATCGCCACCACTGCGCATCGCCCAGCCCAAGCCGATCCCACCACAGGTCCATCATGTGCTGATCGAGCCGCAGAATACCCTCGCGGGTGACACCTTGCGGCGGAGGGACAAGGGTGGCCATCCGATCATAAACCAATCCGCGCTCCTTCCCGTCGACGCGCGAGATCAGATGCCAGAGAGTCAAACCATCACGGGTTCTTGCTTCGGAGAGAACAGTGCTCAGCGCTAACGCTTGATCCGAGTTGTCCAATTGGCCAAAGTCAATTCGGGTGAGGGCACGTTGAAAGGGTGTGGAACTATCCTCGAAGTAGGGAGTCCCGGGGCCCACCCCAGGCCGCGTTGCGCAGAGTGCGCCCTCAGGAGCGAAGGACTCATGGCCGTGAAAATCAAACGCGACCCAACCGTGTGTCACATGCAGCAGGCCGGCGCCCGCGTCATCGACCGTCAGCGTATAGGCGCAACCCAGATCCACGGCGGTTGCCGAAGGCGTATCCACAAAAAAGAGCCGCGGCGGAGCCCAAATGGTGGCGTGCATAGTGCCTCGGGCCAGTGCGATGCGATGCTCGGTCGGGCGCGCCTTCAGCATGCGAACGCGCGTATTGGGCTCAATCTCTACCTGACCGATCTTGCCGATACTGAGTATGGCGCGCGAACCTGCGTCTGTTTCCAGCCACTGGCCCACGACAAGGCGGCCCGCTTCTCCCATGCGAGTGGATCCGATTCTCGGCGCTCCCTCGAGGCTGGCCACTTCCCAGCTGGGCTTGAAGCGTTGCTGCGCGACCCATACGCCCGCGGCCACCACCATCATTGCTGCGATGGCCGCCAGGGGGCGCCAGAGCAGCCCGAAGCGGGTGGGAGGCGTTGGCGCCTGAGATGTATTGATTTCCGGCGCGGGGCGGTCAGATCGGAGCTGCCCGAGGAGGTGCTCTAAGCGCTGCACTTCGGAATCCGGTTTGCCTGAACGGTCCCAGAGATAATCGTCACTCATGAACCTTCCTCCTTTCGAGCTTTTCACGAAGCTGCTTCATCCCGCGGTGCAGATTGACCCGAACCGAGGCAGCCGTCAGGCCCGTACGCTCAGCGATTTCCGGACCCGTCATTCCCTCAACCAGGCGAAGGATCAGGGTTTCGCGATAGGCCTCCGGCAAGAAACGGATCTTCTCGAGGACCAGAATGGCCTCTGATTCCGGCGAGCTTGCCCCGGGGAGATCATCGGTCAGTTCAGTGATCTGTTGAGCGCTACGATGATAATCATTGGCACGATTGCGGGTGATCATGGCGAGCCAGCCGCCGAAGGCAGCCGAATCCCGAAGGGTGTGGATCTGTCTCAAGGCGGTCAGAAAGACATCCTGCACCAGATCGTCCACCTCCGGGCGCGGGATTCTTGCCAGGAGAATCCCGTGGACCATCCGCGAATATCGGTCGTACAGACGGCCGAAGGCCGCACGATTCCCTTCGCGGGCGGCGCGGGCCAAGGTCGCATCGTCTGAAATCTCGATCACAGATGGGGTGGACACAAACCGATGTTGCCTGATCCCGTTTTGAAGTTCAAGGATTGTTTCCACTTTAAAGCCTGTTCATGGACAGTCTCCAGACGTGTAAGACGGAGTGGGGCCGCGATGTGTTAACAGACCTGCGGGCTCTTTATTCGATGACGGGTGCCGAACAGGTGTTTCCGCGAAGGGGTTCGCGTTTACCCGGATTTTCCAAATTAAAGAACGGCAAAAGTGGTGGCTAAAGAGGGGTCAATAAGGGAGCAGAGGATTTCGGCGTCACAGATTCGGTTTTCTGATCTCTAATTCCCTTCAGCCGGAAGGCGCAGGGTACATCGGGCACCCCCCAAAGGTCCATTGGCAAGGCCAATGCTTCCTCCCAGGCGCGCCATGATCAGCTTTGATACGGCCAATCCGAGGCCCAGTCCCCTTGACTTGCTGGTGACAAACGGTTGAAAGAATTGGTCTGGGTCCCGATCCGCGATGCCCGGACCGGAATCGTCGATCTCGACCTGACAAATGAAACAGGCCGACCGTTTCACGACGTTTTGCTATGGAGCTCTTAAGGGGGCGCTGATAGTTGCGGTGGGCGTTTTTAAAGGCTCGCTAAGCCTTGTCTACCAGTCCACCTTGGGCGTTAAGATGGAAGGCTAGTCCGGATGAATCGGAGCCCAATGGACCCCCCCCACCGGACTGACCGAAATTGAACGGCTGGCCGAGACTGGATCTGCGTAAGTGATTGCAGTCATCAAATCCAATCGGAATCAAGGAATGGAGCTTTGAAGGCGAACCGGACTCCGATCCGCCTGATGGCGTCGAGGAATGTTCCTCGCAGGTCAGTCCTCCAGCTTGAATCCGACCTTCATGATGACCTGCCAATAGGCAACCTTATTCGCCTCGACGCTGCCTCGGACTTCAATGACCTGAAACCATTGTATGTGATGAATCGTTTTTGCCGCTTTGGCGATCGCATTTTGGATTGCATCCTCTATGTTGGTCTTCGAAGTTCCGGTCAATTCAATTTGCTTGTATACGAAATCAGCCATTTCAACTCCTCCGAAAAATTAGAAGTGTAGGCCGGTCCTGGGGAATGCAAAATTCAGGATCTTCGGCGCTTTTCAAGATCAAGCTGGACCCGCAAATCTGATCGTTCATCACCATTGCACGACGAGCGACCAAAGGGAACGTGTGCGAGATTTTCCCCATCCTTTCGAATCCATAGGAAGCGGGAGGGAAGCATATATGAATGAAGGATTCACTGCAAGGCCGGATGAAGCTCACCACTGGAGTTCTGTCAAAAATTTCCACGCCTGGTTCGCGGTTTCTGCTTGACAAAGGATAGGGACAACCCTATTAAGACATGATGATAATTCCCAGGTTCGGAAGGCGAATTCAACCCGTTCCTGGAGGTCGTTTATCATGTGCCACGAGCCGCGTTGGAGAGACAGGAGTTCACTATTGTCTATCACCCCCTTCGGACGCGACGAACGGAATGAGAGAAGCCGATGATCTATTTCACTGAGCTTGAAAACCTGCCAATTTATGACGCCCGAGGCGAGTACCTGGGCCGCCTCGTGGATCTCGGCATCAACCCGAGCCAGAATCCGCTCCAAGTGGCGACTTATCTTGTCAGAACCCCGAAGAATCAGCTGCTGAGTATTACCCACACCCAATTACCGTCAATCTCGGTGCGCGCGGCCCAGACCCGGGTCCCGGCTGAAGAGGTGCGCCCGTACGCCCCGGAGGAGGACCTGATCCGGATCAAGAA
>JBAVHJ010000342.1:0-8164 GCA_049685715.1 Terriglobia bacterium
CGTACCCTGGTTAGTGATAAAAAGATCACTCGACCAGCCGCCCCCGCCTGTGAATTGAGGGAACACAGCATGCCATTCGGCATGGAGAGGAAATGCCGCGGCTAACAGGAGAAGGCAAAAAAAGGCCACAACGTAGCTCGATCGACGCCTGCCGCCTCGTCCTGTTCTGGCCATGGACCCCGGGATCAACCATCGGAAATTGTCATTCATAATGCCCCCTTTGACCTTCATAGGATAGATAGGTATTTCTGGGATGGACTTGCTGGTCCATGCGGATGTGAAACCAATACATCGGCAAGCATTTTGGACAAAAGCAAAGCGCATGCCAATTGCAAGAACTATTACCGAATTGCAGGTATCTAGCCTGAATGCAATGCGTTACACGGGAGAATGATAGAGAGACCGATCACGACATGTAGCCAGTCCGGCTACACTGCCAAAGCGCTCACAAAGAGCGACTGAGCATAAGTTTCATGCGTTTACGTCGTGGAGAATAGAATTATCCATGGGGTTATGAGGGAGGACTGTAGCGTTGCTAGTAACTCTTTAAGATTGGGGAGGGCAGGACGAAAAAACTCAGAAATGTCTTAGCGAGATTTCTTATCGCCGGTTGACCCGGAAGATTTCCGTAGAATCCGATGTAAGGTAATCCGGTGCACCCCGAGTTGCCGGGCCGCCTCGGTCAGGTTTCCACCTGCCTCTTTGATGACCCGCTCGGTCATCTGGTGCTCCAACTCAGCCATCCTTCGTTGGATTTGGTGCTTTCGGGCTCGCAAGTCCTCAAAGTCGATTGCGGGAGTCTCCAAGGCTCGATGGAACTGATCCTTGATCAAGCTGACGCGTTGCGGCGAGACTCGCGTGATCTCTTGAGGCAAGTGCTGTACACCGATGGTGTTCACTGTGGAGAGTGCCACGAGGCGATGCATCAAATTTTCCAGTTCTCGCACATTGCCCGGGAAGGGATACTCCAGCATCCAGTCATAGACTTCCCGTTCGACGCTCATCCTCTTCCCGTAGACCGAGGAGAATTTTTCGAGGAAATGATCAACGAGCTGAGGGATGTCCCCGGGGCGCTCCCGCAACGGCGGGAGGTTCATGGGGATGACATTCAGGCGGTAAAAGAGTGCCTCCTGGAAACTTCCCTTTTCCACCATTGATTTTAAGTCTTTGCTGGTCGCCGCCACCATCCGCACATCGACACGGATGGTCTCTCTTCCGCCCAGCCGTTGAAGCTCGTTGGATTGCAGAAAGCGCAACAATTTTGCTTGCAGGGGATAGGCCAGCTCGCTGACTTCATCGAGGAAGATGGTGCCCCCCTGGGCTTGTTCAAGTCGGCCGATGTATTGTTCGGACGCCCCCGTGAAGGCCCCCTTTTCGTGGCCGAACAACTCGGACTCCATCAAATTTTCCGGGATGGCGGCGCAGCAAATAGCGGCAAAGGGACGGTCACGACGCGCGCTTTGAAAATGCAGGGCCCGGGCCACCAGCTCTTTTCCCGACCCGCTCTCACCTTTAATCAAGATGGTGGCCGGAGAATCCGCCAGCCGATCCACGAGGTCCAGGAGTTTTAGAATCTTTGGATCTCTTCCTATGATTTCCTTTGAAGCCTTGCTGGTATCAAAAAAGATGCTGGATTCCGGCTTGAAAAGAACCGGTAAAAGGCGTGCTTGCCGCAAATAAAAGAGGGCAAACTGGCTGACTGGCTCCAGCAGCTTCAAATCCTCGTGATCAAAGGCGCAGGGGACAGTATTGTTTTCTAAATAAATGGCTCCGATGGCCCGGCGACCCTCCAGCAGGGGTGCCGCCAGCACGGATTTGAGTTGGAGAACGGCAATGCTCTCCTCTCCGGCAAAATCCGGGTGATGCGACGCGTCCTCAAGAAGCAGCGGACGGGCGCGTTCAAACACCTCTCGAAGGAGAGTGCGGCTGAAGTGGTATTCTCCCAGCGCAAGGTGGGTCGTATCGAAATGGCGGGCTGCAATGACGTCGGCCTCCGTGGATTCGGGGGAATAAAAAAGGATGAACCCACGCTCGGCGCCAGTGGCTTCAATGATTCGATCGAGCAACAACTCACAGAAGGTCCCCAAAGAACCGGCGGGAGCATCGAGCAGTGCCGTCAACACCGCGGTGAGGCGGCCTCCCGCTTGTTCGCTCCTCAGCATTTCTGCTTCCTGCTGGAGGGGTTTCAGAAAATCCTGATGAGCCAGTTCTGCGAGCAGTTCAATCCGCTGGTGAAGTTTCCTGAGCTGGCCGCTCACGCTCTGCAAGCGGCGATCCGCCGTATCTCCCTGCAGCGTTCTCACCGACTCCAAGAGTGCAGACACCGATTGTTCGCATGCCCGAGTTTCCTGGTCGAGCAGCGCTGCGAGGGTTTCCGTGAGGTTCTTGATCCGATCAGCCTGTGATTTCATGGGTAGTCAATAGGCTCTCAGCGATCAGCAGTCAGCCTTCAGCAATCGCAATTCTCAGGCCTCTTATCTGGACCCAAGGTGCCTAACCTTCTACAATTACCACCAAACCATAACAATTTGTTTACACTCCACTGAATGCTGACTGCTGAAAGCTCCCGTCCAATCCAGCCACTATCACCAGAAAACACTAATCAGCCACAGAGGCCCGGAGGCACAGAGTACAATTGCATTAAAAAACAACCTATAAAATGTACCGCTTTATCCCATCCTTCAAGAGGCGCGAGTTGAAATTTATCAACAATCCAATATTCTTTCCTGTCACCTTTAAATAAGTTAAGACTTGCGCCTCAAACACAGGATCGAAACGCTCGACACTCTTGATCTCCACGACCACAGCATCCTCTACCACTAAGTCCAGCCGATATTCGCCGATGGACCTGCCTTTATAAACAACCGGAAACACCAGCTGACGTCGAAAATTCAGGCCAGCAAGTTCCATTTCGACACACAATGCAGCCTCATAAGTCGCTTCCAGAAGACCCGGGCCTAAATTCCGATGAACCTCAATCGCACATCCAATGATCTTTTCAGTCAGCTTATTGATCTCATCCATACTCTGTGTCTCCGTGACTCTGTGGCCGTCTAATCCAGGCGGTGTCCCCACAGTATGCGGTGGCGCGTGTAGAGGCGCAGCGATTTGTCGTGTCCTCCCGCAGCGAGCTGCCGACCGTCGGGTGAAAAAGCCACGGAAAGCACCGGGGCTGAATGGGTCCCAATTTGGCCAATCAGTTGGCGCCGCCTTACATCCCACAGTGAAACGGACTGGTCATCGCCTGCCGAGGCCACTTGCCGGCCATCGGGCGAGATCGCTACCGACTTAATGCGCGCTCCGTGCCGTCCCAGCATGCCCACCTGACGCAGCGGGCGGGCCTCCCAAAGTCGCACTATCCCCTGGTCTTCTCCCGTAACGAGCCACTTCCCGTCGGGTGAAAACCGGGAACAGATGAGCTGGATACCCCTCAATCTCTCTGTCGCAACAGCTTGCCAGGATGTCACATCCAAGATAACGAGTTGTCCCATATCGGTGACACAAAGCAGCCATCGCCCATCCCGGGAAAAGTCCTCTCCATACACTCGGCCCATGCCTTCGGAGAAGGCCAGATCACTTAGGGTGAGGACCGGCCGGCCTTCTTTGGAATCGAAGACCGCCAAAGTACTGCTCACCCAGCGCCCGTCGGGGGAAATGGCCACGCAGTATCCGGGCAAGTACATTTCCGGCTGAAGTTTTAAGGTCTGAAGCGGCCGGCCGTTCTCTATGTCCCAGAGGATCACGGCTCCATCCTGATCGCTGGATGCAACCCATTTCCCGTCTGGGGAAAATGCCACTCCGGTCACGCGTGAGGTATGTCCGACCAGCACGGCCACTTTTTTACGGCCCTGGGTGTTCCAGATGATCACCGATCGATCATCGCTGGCCGAGGCGATTCGTTTCCCGTCAGGCGAAAAAGCAACGGCACGAACCGCGGCGCTGTGCTCATTCAAATTGGCGACCCGTTCGCGTTCTGCCACATCCCACAATAGAATGGCACCGTCTCCATGCGTGGACACCAGCCAACGCCCGTCGGGAGAAAAGGCCAGGCTCCAAACGATGGCGGTATGTTCCAGCCGGGCAAGCTTTGCGTGTGTTTTCGCATCCCACAACACGATGTCTTCTGCCCCGGTTGCCACCCAGCGTCCGTCGGGAGAGTAAGCTGCGGCACGGCCGTGATCATCGAACACATCCTGGATCGCAACAAGTTTTCGGTGGCTCAAATCCCCCGCATGGCTCAAATCGAAGAAGGCAACTTCCCCCCGGCTCGTCACCGTGACCAAGTGTCCGGCGTCAGGGGACAAAGCCACCCAGTTTCCAGCGCCTTTGGGACCCAAAGCGTCCGCCTGCAGTTGTCCTGTAAGGACATCGAAGAGGGTTCCCTCCGGCTGCATCAGTTGGCGGCTATCCGGTGAAAAAATTAAGGTGCCGTAACTTTGTCCCAGGGGTAACTCGCGGATCTTTTGCCATGATCCGACACTCCAAACGATGGTTTGCTCTCCCGAGCTCGCCAGCCATCGCCCATCGGGGGAAAAGGCTATACCCTGAATCGGTGAAGTGTGGCCCTGCAACACGGCGACTTTCAGAAAGCGGGCTGAGTCCCAGACAATGACTGTCTTGTCAGCACCCCCAGTGGCCAACCACCGGCCATCCGGGGAAAAGGCCATCGAAGTCACCCAACCGCTATGACCGGTCAGAGTCGTCAGGCGCAGCCGTCGCATAAAGTCCCACACAATAATCCTGGAATCCTCCCCCCACGAAACCAGGAAACGCCCGTCGGGGGAAAAAACAGCGAAACGGGCGGCCGCTTCGTGACCATCACTCAGTCGGAAGCCCTCCCACTCTTCCCGCACGGAAAGTGCTGCCGCCCCCAAGGTCGCAACCACGACCAGGATCACGATCAAAACGCTGGCCTTTACTACCACCACCCGCAAGCTTTTCCGCAACAGCTCACCTTCCCGCTCACCCCGTGCCCTGTCGGAATGGCGGCGAATGATCCACAGCTTGTTCAAAGGGATGCGCGTGGTCCGATCAACCGAGTAGTTCGAGAGGTATTGACGGAACAACCGGTTGGCTCTCTGTGTCGCATCCAGAACCCTGCCGGTGAGCTGATTGATCTTGTCAATCAGGTACTCATGGGTCAATTCATAAAGGCGGCAATCCTCCTCCTGAATTTCACAGATCAGTCTCGACTCGACAAAGAGATGCAGGAGTGGATCGATCACTCCCCGCGATCGCTGAGTTCTTTTGACAATCTCGTCGCCCGTGAGATTCAGCCGGGTATTTTCATCGGAGATCAAACTGCGGAGAACAAGGCGGGCGGTTTGAGGATCACCCGAAGCGGTCAAGACATCTTCGAGAAAACCAAAGACAAGGGCCTCTTTTCTGCCCGCACGCCGATATTCTTCCAGCGTGTAGATCCTGCGGCGTTGCAGTTGCTCGCCGACGATCTGGAGTTCCGAGGGCAAAACATTTCCATCAACTGCCAGGTCGTGGGCAATCTGCCGGCTCAAACCAGTTTCAAGGGGCAGGTTGGCGTGCTCAGCACAGTGCGTGATGATCTTGGTTGCCTGCGACTCGTCAAAATTGCGCAAGTGGTAGAGTCTTGAACTGAGCAGCGGGTCAGGGATTCTTTCGGCAAACTCCGCGTTGATCCAATGGAGGAAGTCACTTCGCATTGAGAACAGGAACCTCACGGGGAGGTTCGGCGAGTTGTAGCATTCAATCACAAACGAGATAAAGGGTTCCCGTTCCTGCTTTGTTTTGAAGTTAATAAAGAACTCTTCAAATTGATCGCAAATGATCAGGATTCGGGTATCCAGTTCTCCGGCGATTCGACGCAAATAGGTGACCGGCCGCTCGTTCGAAGAGGATACGACCTGACTCCTTTTCCGGCATTCATCGATCAACGTGGCCAGTGGGTCCTTGTAGGAGCGGCA
Organism: Terriglobia bacterium; assembly: GCA_049685715.1. Classification (GTDB taxonomy): domain Bacteria; phylum Acidobacteriota; class Terriglobia; order JAIQFV01; family JAIQFV01; genus JAIQFV01. Next base: position 5,940 of record JBAVHJ010000342.1, read on the forward strand.
GTACACGGGGAACTGGCCTTTCTCCCACAGCTCGGGGATCAAACCCGCTCGCAACAGCGAGGTCTTACCACAACCGGAATCCCCAAACAGCACGCCGAACCGGAATTCCTCCTCGAGGACCCGGTCGGACAGTGTCACGATGTCGACTTCGCGCCCGTAGAAACGATCGCGGTCCGCCTCCTGGAAGGGCAACAGACCTCTAAACGCGGCGCCTACGGGTAGTGAGAGGACTGGCTTTCGAGTCCGTCGCCGCAAGAACAAGAAGAAGAAGAGGGCGAATCCCATCGCCGCCAGAAATAACAGCACGACATCCCGCCACACTCCATTTCCACGGGGTTGAATAAGGAGCCAGTCTATCCCCGCGACCAGCACGCCCAGGGCAGAAAGCAACAGCACCCAAAAGTACGTCAACCCTGTCAATCCTGACTGAGCATGGGGTTGCTTCGACAGCCCTTCTGCTTCTTGAGTCTCAGCAGCAATATTAGCACGCGCTTTTTCAAGCCCCCTCCCCGGCTGAAGCTGTTCCCTCAGCCTTTTCAATTCCAAGAGCATTTCCTCGACCGAAGAGTACCGTTGATCACGATCTTTCTTCATCGCCTTCCTGAGGATGGCTTCCAACTCCAGAGGGACATCGCTCCGAAAGGTGCTCAAAGGTGGAGGCTCTTGAGTGAGGATCGAATGCAAGACCTCCGGCGCGCTCCCTCCATCAAACGGACTTCGAGCGCTGACCGCCTGATAAATCACAACTCCATAGGAAAAAATATCGCTGCGTGCATCAATCTGCTCGCCGCGCACCTGCTCGGGAGACATAAAACGGGGTGTGCCGGAGATTTCCATGCCATGGAAGGAAGAAGATGGAGAGGAACTCGAATGATTCAAGGCAGAAATGGCTTTGGCAGTTCCTGCTGTTCCACCTTCTCCCTCCTGCAAAGGCGGCATGGATGGAATGAAATGGGCCAGGCCAAAATCCAGAATTTTTACCTGGTCTTCCCCGGTGAGCATCATATTCGAGCTCTTGATATCGCAGTGGACGATGCCTCGAGCGTGAGCCGCTCCGAGCGCCTCCGCCGCCTGGATCGCTATATTGAGAGCTTTGCCGATCTCAAGCGGCCCCTCGTTCAGCTCACTGTCCAGTGTCCTTCCCTCGACGTACTCCATCACAATATAGGGACGGTCTTCATCTTGACCGACTTCATAGATTGTGGCGATGTGGGGGTGATTCAGGGCTGCCGCACGCTGAGCCTCGTCCATGAGGCGCTGCTTCGCATGAGGATCAGACCCCTCTTCAGCAGGTAGAAACTTAAGGACAACGGTCCGCTTTAAGCTCAGGTCTTCCGCTTTATACACTTCACCCAGGCCGCCAAAACCCAGGCGCTCCAGAATGCGGAAATGTCCGATCTCTTGATCCATCATTCTACCCACGAGTGGCGAGTGGCGAACAAATCATGGGTCTTCTTACAACGTGGGAAACAGCCTCCTGGATAACTGGCCCAAGTGTAGCACTGTATGCTTCACTTGTGCACAAGAAGTATAATTCTCTCCCCATGAGGCGGGAGCGTGTCCGAGACGTATCTTCTTCATTTCCTCGGGTTAACCCATATTTAGAGCGCTATTGCATAGAATTTCAAATCTTCCCAGGATTTCTCCATTGCCGGAGTTGCGCGGGAAGATTTGCTGGGCATCCGTAACTCTTACGAAGCGCTATCCGTCTCTAAGACATTCACTTCCTGGTGGCTCAATCCATTCGAATGATCGATTCCTATCAGACATTCCACATACTGGGGTTCACACAATTCAAAGGAACGGCAGGCTTTCCCGAAATCACCTGGTTTATTCAGTCAGGGACCTCTTAGTCCACCGGGGTCTCTTCAACCACGAATGAAATCCATCCACTTGTACATCCATGGAGGCATGAATCATGAAGTTACTCAGAGCGATTCTATTAACATTCATTCTCATAGCCGGGGCATCTGTCCTCTACTTTGCCCAGGAAGCGGAGGACCGGACGCTGCTCCCATGGTCCATCATTCAAAAAATCGTGGACGAGGCCTCAGGTGACCGTCCCTTGCACACGATGTTAGAGATCGCTCCGTATCCGAGGCATCGAAGCAAGGAAGAATACGAGACCAAGTTCCTGGAAAGTGTTTTCATTGAGCGGAAGGCCAGAGAATTTGGACTCGATGCGGTCAAGGTGGAGCGTTTCCCTTCCGGCGGGGGAATGGGGG
>JBAVHJ010000343.1:0-2472 GCA_049685715.1 Terriglobia bacterium
CCCGATGACCGAACGAATGACCGGCAGTCTGTTCGATTCAGTGTGGAGCGTGGCTTCTCTATTCTCGAGTTGATGATCGCACTGTTTGTTCTGCTTTTCGGTTTCATCGCGATGGCCAATCTCATAGCGACCAGCATCGTGGTGAACCGATCATCCAATCGACTGACTTCTCTGACGCAGTTGGCCTCTGAGAAGCTGGAAGAGCTCCGCTCATATGATGTCAATGATGTGCACGCGCAAGCGGGGGGATCCCTGACTCAAGACATTACGGCCAACGTCGCCGACGCGGGCGGTCCCCACACGGTTTCATATTTTGACGTGGTCTATGTCGACCAGCGGAACGGATCGACCACAAGAACAGGTGGCCCCGACGATTCAGGCGGTTATCCTACTGCGACGACCACGCTCGATGGAACAACAACCTCTGGTAATCTCGGGTCAGAGCCCACTAAGGTGAGCTATCGACGACGATGGTTGATTGAGACCGATAACCCGATTTCTGGAGCGACAAAGATCACCGTCGAGGTTGCCGTAAAAACAAACAAATTATCAGACCCCGATCCTCCAAGCACTCTTAATAATTTTCGCCAAGTGATCCAAATGACAAGCATCCATTAGAACGATAGGCTAGGGTTCCTGCGGATGGGATGCTAGGTTCTCTTCATTCGTGAAAAGTGAGTGAGTCATGATGCTGAATGATTTGATGGCCCCAAGGGTTGACTCCTACCCCCGAAAACCCGCATCGCGTCTCCAGCGGGGGCGCAGTTCTTCCGGTTTTACCCTCATAGAAATGCTGGTGGGAATCGTTCTCATGATGGTTCTGGGCGGAATGGTGTTCTCCCTCTTCAACAAGCACGCCGTGGTTTACAAGTTGCAGCAGGAAGTCACCGAGTTGAACCTGGGCCTGCGCTCGGGGCTGGAGCTGATTTCAGCCGATTTGCTGAACTCGGGCGCCAATCTTTCCCTGGGAGGTTCGCAGAGGTTTCCGGTTCCCGTGATTGTCAAAAAGAATGATAACGGCAACTTCGATTCCATTACCGTCTATCAAGGATACAAGGAGACCGACACCAATAATTATCTTCCCCCCCTCACCCTGACTACCGCTGATGGAACCGATCCAGGCGCGCCATTCCGCATCGACAACATTTCGAACTTGTACGTCAATCCAGCGCCGGGAAAGACCGCGGCTGAGACCGCCGCCCAGCTGACATCCGGGACTTATGTTGTCATCGTGAACACCGACACCAACGACCTGGTCAACTATGGGCAGATCGCACCAGTCACCCTTACTGCTGACTCTGTAACGGCTGGAGCAGGGGTGAGGGTTCAAATTACCAAAGTGGGGACTAATGATCATCGGACCATAGATTCTGGATTGACCGCGTTTTCAAGGCTGGGCACGTTCTTTCGATGTGGCGCCATGGTTGTTAAACTGGCTCCTCCGGTGATTTATTGGGTGGATACGACGGATCCGCTCCGGCCTGCGTTGGAAAGGACCACAAGGACCTCGGCCTCGAACTCGACCCTCCAGTTAGCATCGAATATTCTCAGTTTCTCACAGAGGGCCCGGGTGGCGGGGGTGATGAAAAGTAATCCGGCAGCAGATTATGGCAATGATTTTTCATTGATTGAAGCTTTGGAAGTGACGATTGCTGGAAGAACGGCAAGCGATCGCATCGATCGGTATCAGAGCGGCATCGATCCGACCAAAACATTTCGACTGAATAGCCTAACCACTGTGGTTGCGCTCCGCAACAAGGTAAACTGACGAATTGAGGTGTCATTATGAAGCAGGAAAAGATCTCCCGCGGACTTCGAAACCTTAGGCATCGTGTGCATTCCAAGGGCAGGGGCAAAGAGGGGGTAGCCTTGATCACGGCACTCATCTTCCTGGGTGTGACGATGCTTCTTGGGCTTTCCATCATGCTGACCACTTCCAGCGACGTGTTCATCAGTGGCACTATGCGCAATTCCAAGAACGCCTTTTACGCAGCGGATGCGGGGGTCAGCGTGATGCGAACGGCCCTTGTGAACGCCCTGAAGAACGCGACGCCGGCAAGCGTGGCAAATGGTTCGACCCAACCCTTCGACTGCGGCGATGCCAATTTTTGGTCAGGCATTAAGAATACCGCTCTTGGAAGTGCAGGCGGGGGATCGTCACGTCCGTTGGGAGCGCATTCAAGTTATGGCGATTCGACAGCCGCCTTCGCAATTGACACCGGAAACGATGGAGGTCGGCCCCGTACCTCATTCAGTTGTGTCGGTCTGCAATCAACCTGGTCGCCACCTCCGCCGCTAGCCCCCCCCTCGGGTTGGGAGGACACTTACACACTTGCTTATCAAATCACCTCGAATGGAACGGCTGGGGGCCCAGCGTCCAGCACGGTAACTGAAAGTGGAACGATAGTCTACAAGTTGGATATTGTTGCCCACGACTCTTCCACAGATTATTTCAATCTTTTGTTTTCCTTT
>JBAVHJ010000344.1:0-22340 GCA_049685715.1 Terriglobia bacterium
CTAGTATCATGGGCCACTCGCGCCTAGGGCCGTAGCTCAGTTGGTATGAGCGCTTCCTTGACACGGAAGAGGTCAGCGGTTCGATCCCGCTCGGCCCTACCATTCCTGTTCATTCCCTGTTTCCGCCGAGGCACCTGACATTCATTTATCGAGTTGTTTTCAAACTGGAGGAAGATCGAGTCATTGAAAGGCAAAGAGGCATTAATATCCCCCATTTTTGAGCAAATTATTCACCCGCATCCGGGGAGCAAGTACTTTCATGCTGTAACATTACGACGAGTTCCGCCGTCCTAGTAGGGTACAGACCATCCCGTGGTCGGGAATGGTGGCAGGAGGCGTTTGTATTTCTCTCCCCGCTGCTTTATAAGCCTTTACGGACTTCAGGAAGGCATCTTCATGATCATTCAAGAAAGTAAGGATTCAGTAAAACCAAAAACCGCCCTCCTACGGATAGTAATCAGGTCGCATTTCGCTGTCCTCCTGGCGAGCATTCTCATGGCGTTTAGCATTTCATGTTCCCGGGACACCTCCGGAAAATCCAGCAGTTCCGCGCAAAAATCGGTCTCGGCGCGGGTCATCCCGGTCGAATCAAAGGAAATCCGGCGAAATGTGGAATCGGTCGGCTCCTTGTTCGCCTACGAGGAGGTTACGGTCAGTTCCGAAGTTGAGGGTCGCGTGGAGGATGTGCTGGTCGACGTGGGGGATCATGTGGGCCGGGGGCAAGCCATGGTGAAGGTGTCCCCCGTTGAACTCCAATACGCCCTCGACCAGCAACGTGCCTCCTTGCGCCAGGCGCGGGCTCGACTGGGCCTTTCCGAGGATGGACCCGAACTGAAAGATGTTCGCGATGCGGCGGAGGTCAAGAAAGCGGCGGCCGACTTGAATGAAGCGGACCAGAAATATCGCCGCGCCAAAGCCATGATGGACCAGGGTCTGCTACCGCAGCAGAATTTTGATGAAGTGGAATCAAAATACAAGTCGGCCCGGGCCGCTTATGACCTCGCCGTTCAAACGGTCGAAAACATCCGGCACCAGGTTTCCCAGTACCGTGCTACGGTGGCCCTGGCACAGAAGAAGTTGTTGGATGCTGTGATTCGAGCCCCCTTTGAAGGGCAAATCAAGACGCGGACCGTGACACCGGGGCAGTATCTGAAGGTTCAGACCCCCGTGATGGTGATTGTGAGCATCGATCCGATGCGGGTTCGGCTGAAGGTTCCCGAGAAGATGGCCGCCTGGGTAAAGTCGGATCAGGAGGTCACCCTTTCGGTGGAAGCCTATCCGGATCGGACGTTTTCCGGGAAGATCTCCCGAATCAATCCTTCCGTCGAGGAGCAAACCCGCTCTTTCGAAATCGAGGCCCTGATTGTTAATCGAGACGGACTCCTCAAGCCGGGGTTCTTTGTCAAGGCCAGCATCCCTTCGAATCGCGTGGAGAGCGGGTTGTTCGTGCCGTACAGTGCGTTGCAATATGTTTACGGGCTTTACAAGGTGTACACCGTCGAGGGGAATCTACTCAAGGAAAAGGACGTCAAGATCGGCGAGCGGCGGGGCGACCAGGTTGAGGTCGTCGAGGGCATTAGTGCGGCGGACCGGGTGGCGCTGCCAGCCAAGGGTCAGGTATTCAAAGACCGGGCCCCCATCGAAGTGGTTCCGTAAGCTGATCCTGCCGTGGAGCATTCTCAATGACACTTGCTGAAGTCTGTGTAAAGCGGCCGGTCTTTGCCGTCATGTTGATTAGTTTCCTGGTCGTGCTCGGGATTTTTTCGTTCCGGGAGCTCGGCGTCGATCTCTTCCCGAAAGCTGACCCGGCAACTGTCTACATCAATGTGCGTCTGCCGGGAGCGACTCCTGAGGAAGTGACGACCCAGGTGATTTTTCCGTTGGAGGAGGCCGTTAGCACCATCAGTGGCCTGGATGAACTGAACTCCACAGCGTCCGAGGGCAGCGCGCGAGTCGTTTGCAAGTTCGTGCTCGAACGGGAAATCGAAGGCGCCGCCCAAGATGTCCGCGAAAAGGTGGCCGGGGCGGTCCGCAATCTGCCTCCCAACATTCTCCCGCCGGTGATCCAAAAAGCGGACCCGGATTCTGATCCTGTCATCTCGCTGGTGGTCGCGGGTGACAAGAGCGTCCGCGAGACCACCGAGATTGCGGACAAACAGATCAAACGGGTGCTCGAGACCGTCGACGGGGTCGGCGAGGTCAGCCTCACCGGAGCGCGCATCCGGCAGATTCGAATCCTGATGGATGCCGAAAAATTAAATGCCCACGGCATCACCATCAACCAGGTCCAGGACGCCATTCAAAGCGAAAACGTTGAGATCCCGGGCGGGCGCATCACGCGAGGCGATAATGAACTGGGCGTGAGGACGCTGGGGCGAATCGATGCCGTCAGCCAGTTCAGCGATATTATCGTCACCAATGTCAGAGGAACTCCCATCCGCGTCAGCGACGTCGGCCATGTGGAAGACAGCTTTGCCGAGCCACGCTCCTGGAACTTGCTGGAGGGTAAACAGGCCGTCACCCTCGATGTGCGGCGACAATCCGGGACCAACACCGTCGAGATTATCGATACGGTGAAGAAAAAGCTGGAACAGATTCAGCGGATGATGCCTCCCGGCATCACGATCCGGATCATCCGCGATCAGTCCGTATTCATCAAGGCCTCCGTGGCCTCGCTGGAAGAACACCTATTGTTTGGAAGCCTTCTGGCAAGCCTCGTGGTGCTGCTTTTCATCCGCAACCTTCGCTCCGTCATCATCGCGGCGATCGCGATCCCCACCTCCATCGTCGCAACCTTTACCTTGCTCAAGGCGATGGACTTCACGCTGAACAATATGACCCTGCTGGCCCTGACGCTGGCCGTGGGCATCGTGATCGATGATGCCATTGTGGTGTTGGAGAATATCGTCCGTTATCTCGAGGAAAAACAATATCCGCCGAAGCAGGCCGCAATCGAAGCGACCAAAGAAATCACCCTCGCCGTGATGGCGACGACGCTGTCGCTCGTCATCATCTTTCTGCCGATCGCCTTTATGAGCGGCTATGCCCGGCGCTACGTCAACCAGTTCGGCTGGACGATGGCTTTTTCCATCATGGTTTCGATGCTGGTTAGTTTCACTCTGACTCCCATGCTGAGTTCCCGCCTGCTGAAACGGATCGGCGAGAAACGGGGAGAACCGCAGAGAGACCAGGTTGCCGAGGCCAGTCGGCCCCGTCATAGTTCAAAGGACTCCGCTTTTTTCGTGTGGATTGACCGCCATTATGGAAATCTGCTGGAGTGGTCCCTCAATCATCGGGGCATCGTGGTGTTGGTATTGCTGGCGACCTTTGCGCTGACCTTCCCGCTAAACGCTGTTGTGGGGCGGGACTGGATTCCCCCCGACGATCAGAGTGAATTGACGCTGCTGATGGACCTGCCGGTCGGAACCTCCATCGACGGCACATCCAAGGTCGCCAATGAGGTTGCGAACCGGATCGCGAAACTTCCCGGCGTGGAGTTTGTCAACCCTTTCATCCACGAGGGAAACTCCAGTCATGCCCACGTCTACGTCCGGCTGGTGGACATTTCTCAAAGAAAATTCTCAAACCAGGACGTGGCTGCAGAAGTGCGCAAACTGACGGTGGATTACCAGGATATGCGAAGCCGGGTGATGATCCCGTCGGCCCTGGGCGGAGGCGAGACTTATTTCCCCCTCCGGGCCCCCATCCTCGGTCCCGATTTCAAGCGGGTCACCGAAATTGCCAAGGAAGTCGCCTTGCGTTTGCGCAAGATCCCGGGACTGCTGGACGTGGATCCGGGAATGAGCATCAACAGTCCGGAGCTTCAGGTCAAGATTGATCGCCAGCGAGCTTCCGACCTGGGGGTGCGCGCGAATGATGTGGCCAGCGCGTTACGGCTCATGATTGCCGGCGAGGACCAGATTTCCACGTACAAAGAAGGGGACGAACAGTACGATGTGACCATGGAATTAATTCCCGAGCAGCAGAAGAATCCTGACATCCTGGCGCGCCTGATGATCCCCTCTTCCAAGGTCGGCCAGGTCCGGCTGGACAACGTGGCCACCATTCAGCGCGGTCTGGGACCAGCGCGAATCGAGCGTTATAACCGCCAATTCCAGGTGTCGGTCAACGGCAGCAATGCCCCCGACTTCCCTCTCGACGCCGCGGCCCGCTCGGTGGGAGATGAAATCAAGAAGGTCGGTCTGCCCCCCGGCTATAGCTATCGGTTCACGGGCGCCGTCAAGATCCTGGACGAAACCACCAAGAACCTCATCATCGCCTTCCTGCTCGCTTCTATTTTCATGTACATGGTGCTGGCGGCCCAATTCGAGAGTTTCCTTCATCCTTTTACCATTATGCTCAGCCTGCCCCTGTCGATTCCGTTTGCCCTGCTCTCCTTGTTTCTGACGGGGCGCACGCTGAACTTGTGGAGCGCTCTCGGTGTGTTGTTGTTGCTGGGAATCGTGAAGAAGAACGGAATTCTGCAGGTGGATTATACGAATAAACTGCGGGCTCAGGGACTGCCGCTGCGGGAAGCGATTGTTCAAGCCAACCATGTGCGGCTGCGGCCGATTTTGATGACGACCCTGTCGATTGTGGCCGGCTTAATACCCACGGCCATAGGAATCGGGGCGGGTTCAGCCCAGAGATCGGCCATTGCGGTGACCATCATTGGCGGCCAAACCCTGTGCTTGTTGCCCACGCTGCTGGTGACGCCCGTCGCTTATTCACTCTTTGCGGAGTTGGAGGGAAGAAAATTGTTTGTCGGCACCGGCGCAGTCCTGTCAAGACTAAAATTGGGCGCTACCCGGTTCTTCACCTTTTTTGTGAATTAACTTCACCACAAAGACAGGGAGATCACAAAGCATATTTATTCCAACAGACCCATAACCCGCTGTCGAATTCCATCTTTTAAGATAGCAACATTGAAGTTCAGCAGAAGGCCGATCTTCCAACCCCCTATTTTCAAATAACTCAGCAGCTGAGCTTCGTGAATTGGAAGAATGGATTCAACTGCTTTGATCTCGACAACGACGGCATCCAATATCACCATATCCAGTCGATAACCGCAATCTAGCCGTTTGCCTTTGTATGCAAGTGGCAGGGGATGCTGTCGTACGAATGGGATCTTCCGAAGATTCAATGCATAACTAAGGCACTCCTCATAGGCCGACTCCAATAGTCCCGGACCCAAGGCACGATGCACTTCCAGTGCGGCTCCGATGATTTCATGCGTGATTTCATTGGGATGCATAAGGATCTTCCCTGCGCACGCTGCGGCTCCGCGTTAGGTTTCTGTCATTAGATGGGGGGAGAATTACGAAACAAACGTAACATGATAAAAAAAACTAAAAAACAAGCGCGGATTGCGGGCCCTCTCACTGCACCTTTAGGATGGCGAGGAAAGCTTCCTGGGGGATATCCACTTTGCCGACCCGCTTCATGCGCTTCTTGCCCTCCTTTTGTTTCTCTAGAAGCTTGCGCTTGCGGGTGATGTCCCCTCCGTAACACTTGGCGAGAACATTTTTGCCCATCGCCCGGACGGTTTCTCGCGAAATGACGCGGCTGCCCACCGCCGCTTGGATGGGAATGGGGAAGAGCTGGCGGGGAATCAATTCCTTCATTTTTTCGGTGAGGGAGCGACCGCGCGCGAAGGCCTGATCGCGGTGCACGATCAGCGACAGGGCATCCACAGGTTCTTCATTGACCAGGATGTCGAGTTTGACCAGATCGGATTCCCGGTAGCCGCTGAAATGGTAATCGAATGACGCATACCCGCGGGAGGCGGATTTCAGACGGTCGTTGAAATCCAGGACAATTTCGTTCAACGGCAGGTCGTACACCAGCATCACTCGGGTCGGGGAGACATACTCAAACTTTTTTTGAACCCCTCGCTTCTCCTCGACCAGTTTCAGAATATTTCCCACGTACTCGTGATGCGTCAGGAGCGTGGCTTCAATCATGGGCTCTTCGATTTTATCGATTTCATTCGGAGGGGGGAGCTTGGTGGGATTGTCGACCTCGACGATCTGGCCATCGGTCCGCGTGACCCGATAACGCACGCTCGGCGCGGTGGTCAGCAGGTTGAGATTGAATTCCCGCTCCAGCCGTTCCTGCACAATGTCCATGTGGAGCAGGCCCAGGAACCCGCAGCGATAACCGAAGCCGAGGGCGAGTGAGTTTTCGGGCTCATAGAAGAACGAGGAATCATTGAGCCTTAACTTTTCCAAGGCATCGCGCAGCGGTTCATACTGTTCCGCCTCCACCGGATACAGACCGGCAAACACCATCGGTTTAATTTCCTGAAATCCCGGAAAGGGGGTTGCGGTCGGGCGGTCCGCGTCCGTGAAGGTGTCTCCAATCTTGGTATCAGCGACCCGCTTAATATTGGCGATGAAAAACCCCACTTCGCCCGCGCCCAGTGAATCCAGGGAGATCGCTTTGGGCGTCATGGCGCCCAGATCCTCGACGGTGTACACCTGGCCCGTGGCCATCGAACGAATTTGCTTCCCCCGGCGCAATTCCCCGTCGATGACGCGGGTCAGGATCACCACGCCGCGATAAGAATCAAACCAGGAATCAAAGATAAGTGCTTTGAGGGGGGCATCGAAATCCCCGGCCGGAGAGGGGATTTCCCGGACGATCGCTTCGAGAATCTCCTCGATGCCGATTCCCTGCTTTGCACTGGCGAGAATGGCATTGGAAGAATCGATGCCGATCAGGTGTTCGATCTGCTCTTTGATCATCGCGGGCTGGGCCGAAGGCAAGTCGATCTTGTTGATGACCGGGAGGATGTGCAGATTGTTATTGACGGCAAGGTAGCAGTTGGCAAGGGTCTGTGCCTCCACCCCCTGGGAGGCGTCCACCACCAGCACGGCTCCCTCGCAGGCGGCCAGTGACCGCGAGACCTCATAGGAAAAATCAACGTGACCGGGCGTGTCAATCAGATTGAGGATGTAGTCCTGTCCGTCGAGGGCCTGGTAGGACAACCTCACGGCATGCGCTTTGATGGTGATGCCGCGCTCCCGCTCAAGGTCCATGGCATCCAGGACCTGCTCCCCCATCTCCCTTTGACTGAGCGCCCCGGTGAGTTCGAGCAGGCGGTCACTGAGCGTCGTCTTGCCATGATCGATGTGCGCAATGATTGAAAAATTTCGTATGAATCTGGTGTCCATGGTATCGGGAGGGGATTTCTCCCCTCGACAAACAAAACACTATATCAATCGCCTCTGAAGACTGTCAATTGAGTGGCCCATCTCTGCGGGGAGGCCTGCGTCTGTCCCTTCCAAGGGTTCACGGGCAACGAACGGTCTTACAATTCCTTTGAATTGCTGAGGCCTTGAGAGTATATTTCTCAACAAAATTGGGTGGCCCTGCAGGAATTTGTCTCACTCACACCCGATCTCGAAGTTGAATCCATGTTCACATCAAGTATCTACAAGAAGAGGATCGAGAAAGCGCAGAAGAACCTGCAGAAGGGGAAAACGCGTGAGGCGCTCGAGGAATACCTCGCCCTCTACCACGATGACCCCACCGATCCTGATCTCCTCCAAACCATTGCCGACCTCTATGTCCAAACCCACCAGAGTGAAGAGGCCATCCGGGCCTATCACACTTTGATTGATCAGGCGCAGACCGAAGGGGCCATCAACAAGGCCATATTTCTTCACCGGAAGATCATCAAACTGCGACCGAACGACCCTCAAAAGATCCTCGACCTGGCTCATTTTATGCTGCAGAACAGCAAGGTTTCGGACGCGGTTCAGGAATATTTAAACGCGGCCCAATTATTGATTAAGCAGGCCAAGGTCACGGCAGCGATCCACTGTTACGAGCGCATCGTCGAATTGATGCCAGACGAGACGGCCCATCTTGAAACCCTGGGAAAGTTCGCCGCAGCGAACAAGGAAATGGAGGTGGCAGAGCGTGCCCTGCTCGCTGCAGGGAAACAGCATCTGGCGATGAAGAACCTTGTGGAAGCGGTGGCCGATTTCAAGGAAGTCATCCAGTTGAATCCGAAGAATGTCGAGACAGTGCTGACGGTGGCACACCTCTACGCTTCTGAAAAACGCTGGGAAATGGTCGCCGAGCTGCTGGACACCGCCGTTCAAGCGAATCCGCTTCACCCCCAGCTTCTGGATGAACTCGGAGCGGCCAATGTCCATATGAATCGGCTCGACAAGGCCGAGCAGGCGTGGTCACGCCTCTTTCAAGTTAAGCCCGATTCCTATCCCCATCTGGTGTCTCTGGCCGAAAAATGGGTTCAGGCGAACAATCCCGCAAATGCTTATGCAATTGCCATGAAATTGAAGGAGCATTGTTTCCGAATCCGACAATATACGGTCGTCATTGGATTGCTGGAAAGCATCATCCAACAGAATCCGAACGACGTGGCTGTCCTTTCCCAGCTTGCCGCCCTCTACCTCTCCCTCAATAACCGTGATGAATATAAGCAATCCCTGGAGAAAATGTTTGAAGCCTATTGGGTCGCCGGAAATTATGCGATGGCCGGGGAGGTTTTGGACAATCTGATCAGCGGCGATCCATCAGACCTTGCACATGGGGACCGCCTGGAACGCCTTAAAACGAAGCTCTCCCCTGCGGCCATCCAGCCGTTGGAGGCTCATCTTGAGAAGGTCGGTGTCTACCGGCGATCGACGGACCGCAAGGCGGAGCAGCAAGCCGAACTGGAGAAGCAAACTGAACCCCCCGGCTCCGGGGTCACGGCAACGCACGAAGCGATCGAAGACTTGTTTTTGCAGGCAGAGCTTCTTCTGAAGTATCAAATGACCGACCGGGCGCTCACACCCCTGAAGAAGCTGGAGACGATGTTGCCCCTCCCCCCCGAGTTCCGGGAACGATATGTCGCTTTGTGTCGGGAAACAGGTCATTCCGTGGCCGCGGGATTGGAGGAGACCTCCAGCCCGGCGCCTAAGCCGGCCGGCCCAACAGCCGCCGGTTCTCGCGTCACCTCGGGAGTCCGCCCCGTTGAAACCAACGTGGGTCGGGGAATTGAGGCGCTGGCCGGGATTTACCGCAAGGTCCATTTACAGCAGGGGGCGAAGGGAGTGTTGTACACGTCCGTTCATGAGCTGGGAAAATTGCTCCATGTGAGCCGGTGCTTTGCCGCCCTCTCTTCCGCCGCCAAACCCGCCAGCACCTATATTGAATATTGTGAACCCAAGCGCGCCAAATCCGATTCCAGTTCCCTCGTTCCGTTGCTTCAGTTCTGCGAAGAGACGGTGGTGGTCAACCGTCGACCTCTCTACTCAGAGCGGGTTGCGGAGGATCCGGAGTTTGAGAAGATCCGCCCTGAATTGCGGGCCTTGGGGGTGCAATCCCTGGTGGTGTGGCCCCTGCTCAGCCAGGAGCAGGTGATCGGGTTCGTCGGGCTTCAACAGGCCGATGAAATTCGATCCTGGACGGGGGAGGAAATCCTGATTCTCCAAACCGTCACTGAACAAATTGCGGTGGCCCTGGCCCACGCGCGGTTGCGCCACCTCGTGAAGACGCTGGCTGTGATTGATGAAGAGACCGGGCTGATTGGGCGCCACTCCTTCTTCGACTGTTTGGTGTCGGAAATTGACCAGGCGCGGCGGCAGGGCACCACCCTCTCTCTTGCCCTCCTGGAACTGAGCCATTTGGAGGAGTTGGAGCGGATGCAGGACTCCTTCCGTGCGATGCAGATGTTGAGAGATTTTGCCCAGTTGATCATTGCCCACACGCGGGAGACTGACATAGCAGTCAAGTTCGATCGCTCCATCGTCGCGTTAATTCTTCCGGACACTCCCTACAGTGAAGCCGATTGGGTGGTTCAGAAATTCCATTCTTTCCTTTCCTCCGACGCGCTGGAGAAGATCCACGCGTTGGTCGGCGAGGTCCCTTCCCTTCTCTCTTCCGCCGCGGCGGAGGCGCTGGTGACTCCCCACACCGATCCGGCTGATTCTGCGACCGACGTGGTTTTCCGTGCGGAACAGTCGTTGGCTCAGGCACGGACCGTCGCTTCTGAACCACAGCCTGCGCTCGACCCGTCGGTTTCACAGAGATAGCGTTGACACGCGAATTCACTATCTGCTAGTTTGTGCTGGCTTGGGCAGCCCCAACTTGATTTTCGGCGAGAGGTGCGTTCATGAGCCTAAAGGACGAGATTGTCATCGTGGGCGGGGCCCGGACCCCCATGACGGAATACAACGGGGTCCTCAAGGATTTCACCCTGAGTGAATTGGGCGCCTTCGCCGCCCGCGAAGCCATCCGTCGGGCGGGGGTGGATCCCAAGGAGATTGATCATGTGATCGTGGGGAATGCCATGCAAACCTCGCCGGATGCGATTTACTGCGCCCGGCATGTCGGCCTCAAAGCAGGAATACCGATTGAAACCCCCGCGGTGACGGTCAATCGTTTGTGCGGCTCCGGAATGGAGTCCATTATCCAGGCAGCGCACCGCATCCGTCTGGAGGAAGCCCAGATCGTGCTGGCCGGAGGCTGCGAATCCATGTCACAGGCCCCCTTCGTGCTTCGTGGTGTGCGATCGGGTCTTCGACTCGGCAATGCCGTCCTGGAGGACTCGCTGATGGTCTCCCTGATGGACTCCTATTGTCACCTGTACATGGCTCAGACGGCCGAAAACCTGGCCACGAAGTTCGGATGGAGTCGGGCTGATCAGGATGCCTTTGCACTGCGAAGCCAACAGCTGGCCGCGGACGCCTGGAAAAACTGCCGTCTCTCGGAAGAAGTCGTGCCGGTTGAGGTTAAGACTAAGAAAGGCGTGGAACTCATCAAGCAAGATGATCATATGCGATCGGACACGACGCTGGAAGGGCTCGCCAAGTTGCAGCCCGCGTTCGGAAAAGGCGGCACGGTGACCGCGGGGAATGCCAGCGGAATTGTCGATGGCGGCGCCGCTGTCGTTGTCACCTCCGCGGCGTGTGCCAGGCAGCGAGGCTTGAAACCCATTGGTCGGGTAATCGGGTGGGCGGTCGCCGGCGTCGAACCTGAATTAATGGGCCGAGGGCCTGTTCCTGCCGTGCGCAAGGTCTTGGAGAAGACAGGAATAAAGCTGGAGCAAATAGACCTCATCGAAGTCAACGAGGCCTTTGCCGCACAATACCTCGGGGTCGAGAAGGAATTGGGACTCAACCGCGACAAGGTCAATGTGAATGGTGGGGCCATTGCCTTGGGTCATCCCCTGGGCGCAAGCGGGACACGATTAGTCATTACCATCCTGTATGAGTTGCGCCGCCGCCATAAGCGGTACGGCTTGACGACGGCCTGCATCGGGGGCGGCCAGGGTATCGCCATGATTGTAGAAGCAAACAATGGGTCTTGATCAGAGGGCAATCCTCCTCGGGGCGGTGAAGTCCGGGGAAGTGGACGCTGCCTGCGAAGGGGTGATAAACGGTCGTTCCAATGTGGGCGGAAGGCGCCGTCCTCCTGTCCACCATATCTTAAAAATTTCATCGGGAGCTGTAATCATGGAGATCAAGAGGGTTGGAGTTGTCGGGTGCGGTCTTATGGGTTCGGGAATTGCCCAAGTGACCGCGATGGCCGGGTACGAGACCTTGGTTCGAGAGGTCTCTCAAGCGTTGCTCGACAAGGGATTCGGGTTCATCGAGAAATCGCTCGGCAAGTTCGTCGAAAAAGGAACCTTGACGGCTGACGACAAGCGGCAGGCCATGAATCGGCTGAGCGGAACCGTCCACTTCGACGCACTGAAGGATTGCGATATCGTCATCGAAGCCATTACCGAGAACCTGGAGACGAAGAAGCTCACCTACCGGATGCTGGAAGAGGTATGTGGTCCGGAGACCATTTTTGCATCCAATACGTCATCGCTGTCCATCACCGAGATGATGACCTCCAGCAAACGTCCGGATCGCTTTATTGGGATGCACTTCTTCAACCCGGTTCCCCTGATGAAGCTGGTGGAGGTGGTGCGGACCATCGCGACAGATCCTGGCGTTTATGAGCAGGCGGTCAAATTCACCGAGTCCTTGGGCAAGGTGCCCGTCCGGGCACGCGACACTGGCGGCTTCATCGTCAACCGCTTGCTGGTCCCCTATCTCCTCGACGCCGTCCGCGCCTTCGAGGAGGGGGTGGGCTCCATCGTGGATATAGACAACGGGATGAAACTGGGATGCGGTTACCCCATGGGCCCGTTCACACTCCTCGATTTTGTCGGCCTCGATACCACGTACTACATCGCCAACATTATGTTCGAGGAGTTCAAGGAAAAACGATACGCCTCCCCCCCACTGTTGAAGCGGCTGGTTCTTGCCGGCCACTTCGGTAAAAAGACGGGCCGCGGGTTTTATGACTGGAGTGACCCGAAAAACCCGAAGCCGGTGTTTTGAATATTGAAGAAGCCACATAACGAAACCAGATAATAAAAGGGATCCGGTCCAGTGAACAGATTGATCCGAAGCGAACCCCGGCCCTTCACCCTGACTTCCTGAACTTCGATGGAGCCATCCATGTCTTCCTATGAGAATATTCTGTTTGAGAAGAAGAGCCCGTTGGCCTATGTGACGATTAACCGACCCGCCAAGTTGAATGCGTTGAATAGGGCGGTGATGCGCGAATTGGACGAAGTCTTCACAGAGATCTCGGAAGACGACTCCATTCGCGCGGTTATTCTGACGGGCGCCGGTGAAAAAGCCTTCGTGGCCGGGGCCGACATCAATGAACTGGCGACTCAGTCCCCCATCGAAGGAAAAGAGTTTTCACTCTGGGGACAAAAGGTGCTCAAGCGGATTGAAAATCTGGGGAAGCCGGTGATCGCCGCCATCAACGGTTATGCCCTCGGCGGAGGCTGTGAACTTGCCCTGGCCTGCACTCTCCGCATCGCCAGCGAAAACGCGCGGATGGGCCAGCCCGAGGTGAGGCTCGGAATCATGGCCGGATACGGCGGAACCCAGCGGCTCCCGAGACTGGTGGGCAAGGGGATGGCAATGCAGCTTCTCCTCACCGGGGAGCAGATTTCGGGCACGGAAGCATTTCTGGTGGGTCTCGTTAACAAGGTGGTGCCCTTTGCCGAACTCATTCCGACCGCGGAAAAAATGGCGCAGGCAATGGTTGCCAACGCTCCACTGGCGGTGAAGTATTCGATGGACGCGGTAAATCGGGGATTGGAGGTGACCCAGGATGAGGGCTTGTTCATTGAAGCCGCCTTGTTTGGCTTGTGCTGCTCTTCCGAAGATATGAAAGAAGGAACCAAGGCGTTCCTGGAAAAACGCCCCGCCCAGTTTCGCGGAAAGTAGGGTCGAACCCCGTTCGATCTCTAAGACGACCAGGCTCCTCAAGGCACCGTATGCGCAAGGCAACCATCCAGAGAGTGAGCGGCGATCTCAACGCCCGAGGGCAGAAGTTTGCCATTGTCCTTTCCCGATTCAACAGCTTCATTGGTGAACGCCTCCTCGCGGCTGCTTTGGACACACTTGAACGCGCCGGCGCCAACCTGAAACGAGATGTGAAGGTGGTCCGGGTGCCCGGGGCGATGGAAATTCCACAGGCAGCGAGCCGCCTGGCCCGCTCCAAGAAATTCGACGCCATCGTCACGCTGGGCTGTGTCATCAAGGGAGAGACGCCTCACTTTGATTACGTTTGCGCCGGTTGCGCCAAAGGCATCGAGGTCGCCAGCGTGGAGACCCAGACTCCGATCACGTTTGGCGTGTTGACCTGCAACACGCTTGAAGAAGCCATTCAGCGTGCCGGGGGAAAAGCCGGCAACAAAGGAATCGATGCGGCGATGGCGGCCGTCGAAATGGCAAGCCTGATGAAGAAGATTTAAAGCATTTGTCAGTGGTCAGCTTTCAGTGGTCAGCAATCAATCAGTACATTCGATCTTTGGTAGATCCAATATATGGATTCGGTAGGAGCAAATTCTCGATTCAAATAATGATCTATCCTTACTCAACTGGCAACTGACCACAGAGAACTGACAACTGAAGTGCAACTGGCGACTGAGGCCGCATTGCTGATCGCTGACGGCTGAAAGCTAGTCGAAGGCCAAAGTCAAGCTTCTCATGGGCACAAATCCTGATATTTGAAAACGACAAGGGACCGCTTGGCAATGATAACCCGTCGAAAGTCGAGAGAGTTGGGTCTCCAGATGTTATTCCAATGGGACATTGCCAAGGCAGACCCCGAAGAAGTGGACGAGACCTTCTGGCCATTGCGGGAAGAGGATCCGGAAGAGTATCCCTTTGCCCGCAAACTCTTCAATGCGGCCGCCGCCGAAATCAAGCGGATCGATCGGCTCATCGTCAAACATTCTGAGCACTGGCGACTTGAGCGCATGCCCGCCGTGGATCGTAACGTCCTCCGTCTCGCCATCGCCGAGTTCCTGACCGAGCCCGATACGCCGAAGGTCGTCGTGATTAACGAGGCGCTTGAAATTGCCCGCCGCTTCAGCGGTCCCGAGTCGGTACAGTTCATCAATGGAATCCTGGATCAGGTGAGGAAGACCCTGGAGGAAACCGAACCTCAATCTCCGCCGGAGGCGAAGTGAGGTTCCAGTGCTTTCGGATGAAGCAATAAAAATGCTGGATCCGCTGCGGCCTATCCCCCGCATTGTTTCTTGACCCTGCCTAATTTGAACGCCTATAATTCCACGATAATTTGCTCCAGAGAGAAACGACTGAGGACCTGGACATTGACTGAACCTACGCCCCTGCCCCTTTCCGAAGGAGACCAGATTGCCCAGCGGAGGAGGAAGCTCGAGCAGATCATCGCCCTGGGGCATTCCCCCTACCCTTCCAAGTTCGACTGGAACACGACGGCCACAGAAATCTCTTCCCACTATGGCGAGTATTCCAGGGAGCAACTGGAAACCCAGAAGGTCCCGGTCCGGATTTGTGGCCGCTTGATGACGATCCGGGGCCATGGAAAGGCGGCTTTCGCCCATCTCAGCGATGGGGCGAAAAGGCTTCAAATCTACGTACGGATGGACGCCGTGGGAGAAGAGAATTTCAAGCTGTTCCAACTCTTTGATATCGGCGACCTCATCGGAGTGGAGGGATATCTCTTCCGGACGAAAACCAACGAACTGACGGTCCACGTGGAGAAGTGCCTCTTGCTGGCGAAGGCTTTCCTGCCCTTGCCAGAAAAATGGCACGGCCTTTCGGATGTGGAAATCCGATACCGGCAGCGCTACCTGGATCTCATCGCGACCCCGGAGGTTCGTGAAACTTTTGTCCGACGCAGCCAAATCATCCGATTTATCCGCCGGTTCTTCGATGCCCGCGGCTATGTCGAAGTGGAAACGCCGATGATGCAGCCCATGGCTGGAGGCGCGCTGGCGCGCCCCTTCATCACTCATCATAACGCCCTCGACATTGACCTCTACCTGCGGATTGCCCCGGAACTTTATCTCAAGCGCCTTATCGTTGGGGGACTGAACCGTGTTTACGAGATCAATCGAAATTTCCGGAATGAGGGCATCTCCACCAAGCACAATCCCGAGTTCACGATGCTCGAGTTCTATCAGGCTTACAGCGATTACCAGGACCTGATGGCTCTTACCGAAGAGCTGCTCCAGTCTTTAGTCCTGGAGGTGACTGGCAGCCTCGAAGTTGACTACGGCGGGGATAAGATCTCATTTGAGAAATTCGACCGTCTGACGATGCGGGAGGCGGTGGCCCGCCATTGGAAGAGCCCCTCCCAGCGGCCGACCCCCGAGAGCTTCCGCACCGAATCGGGGCTGCGCGCAGCAGCGAAAGCCCACAACGCGACCGCTGCAGACTCCGGGGGAGCGCTCGATCGTGTCGACGAGAATCTTTCTCCCGGGCATCTGCTGGGCGCCCTATTCGAGGCGGTCGCCGAGAAGGAGCTGGTTCAACCCACCTTCATCCTCGAGTTCCCGGTGGAGCTTTCCCCACTCTCCAAGCGCAACGCAGAGAACCCTGCCATGGTGGACCGGTTTGAACTGTTTGCGGCGGGGATGGAAATGGCCAATGCCTTCAGCGAGCTCAATGACCCCCTCGATCAGCGGGATCGATTTGAGCAGCAGCTTAAACAGCGGGAGGGCGGGGACGAGGAAGCTCACCGCATGGATGAGGACTACGTTCGCGCCCTCAGCTATGGGATGCCCCCGACCGCCGGCGAGGGGATGGGCATCGATCGGCTGGCCATGCTCTTGACCAATTCGAAATCCATCCGCGATGTCATCCTGTTTCCTCTGATGCGTCCGGAAAAGAGGGGAGTTGAATCGACCGGATGAAAGCCGGGGTGTCCGGCGCGCCGGGCGCTGACTTCCCCCGGATCGCGAAGGGGCACCTTGCGATGCCTTGTCCATTCGACCCAGCCCATGAAATTTGAGCTGTTCATTGCCGCACGCTATCTCAAAGCCAAACGTAAGCAAGCGGTGATCTCCATCATCACGGTGATCTCCGTGATCGGAGTGGCCGCAGGAGTGGCGTCGCTGATCATCGCGCTCGCTGTGAACGCCGGGTTTAAGGAAGATCTGCAAAAGCGCCTGCTGGGCGCCACCGCCCACATCAATCTCCTGCGCATTGAGAACGACGGAATCCGGGACTATGAATCGTTGCTGAACCGCCTGGCCCGGGTTCCCCGCGTCGTGGCGGCGGCCCCGGCCATCTACGAGCAGATCTTGCTTTCGAGCGGATCTCGCGCTAAAGGCGTGGTGCTGAAAGGCATTGATGTCCCACGCGAACTCCGGGTGGGCGATTTGCTTCAAGCGGTCAAGCAGGGAAGTTTGGACCCGTTGCTGGCTGATACCGGGGAGAATCCCGCCGCACCGGCTCCCCTGGCGATTGGAAAGGATTTGGCGGAGTCTTTGGGCGTGATGGTGGGTGACGTGGTCACCGCGGTCAGTCCACAAGGCAACATCACCCCCACCGGGATCATCCCCCGCTATAAAAAATTCAAGGTCGCCGCGATCTACGATTCCGGTTTCTTTGATTATGATTCCGCGTGGGTGTTTACCTCGCTCAAGGCGGCCCAGAATCTCTTTTCACTTCCGGACGTTGCCTCGGTGATTGAATTTAAGATCGACGACATCTACCGGGCCGCAGAGGTGGCCGCGGTGCTCAAAGCCACGGTCGGCCCCGGCTACACGACGGTGAACTGGATGGAGCAGAACCGCTCCCTCTTCCAAGCCCTGAGATTGGAAAAGGTGGTGACGGTCATTACGATCGGTTTAATCGTTTTAGTCGCCGCCTTGAACATCCTGATCACGCTGATCATGATGGTCATGGAAAAGAACCGGGACATCGCCATCCTGGTGGCCATGGGTGCGCGCCTGGAACAAATCCGGAAGATTTTTGTCTGGCAGGGAGTCATCATCGGAGTCGTGGGGACGATCTTCGGCGCCCTGATCGGGTACTCCGTCAGTTGGCTGTGTGACACGTATCATCTTATCGCTCTGAATGCGGACGTTTACTCTTTTGCCTATGTCCCCTTCAAGACCCGGCCGTCGGATGGCATTCTTATTGCCGGGACCGCCATTTTGATCAGCTTCCTTTCAACACTTTATCCGGCACACAGTGCCGCACGGATTTCCCCGGTGGAAGTGCTGAGGTACGAATGATGCGATCTCGGAATTCCACTCCATCGGAAGGCCCCCTCCGGGAGGCGCCCGGTCCGTTCCGCCTCTGTCTATGTCCTCCGGGAAGCTGCCCGAATTCTGAGGGCTGTGGCCATTCAGGATAGATTCTTGACCAGTTTCCTACACGCCAGAAACCTCTCCCAGGTCTTTCACATGGGCGGCCATGACCTCACCGTGTTCGAGGACATCTCATTCGAGGTTTGCACCGGGGAAATGGTGGCGGTGACCGGCGAATCCGGGGCGGGAAAGTCGACCTTGCTCTATCTGCTGGGGGGACTGGAACACCCCACGCGGGGGGAGATATTAATTGAAGGCCGCGAGATTCACCGGGCGGCCCTTTCCGAGCTCGCCGGGTTCCGAAACAATGAAATCGGGTTTGTCTTTCAGTTCCACTACCTCCTTCCCGAATTCACGGCCCTCGAAAATGTGTGTATCCCCCGGCTCATTCGAGGAGAAGCCCACCGGGAATCGCGCGCCGAGGCACAACAACTGCTCGAAGAAGTGGGTCTGGGGGATCGGCTCGGCCACCGGGTGGGGCAACTTTCCGGGGGTGAGCAGCAACGCGTCGCTCTGGCACGTGCCCTCGTCAATAGGCCGAAACTCCTGCTCGCCGACGAACCCACCGGCAATCTCGACTACAAGACCAGTGCCTCGGTGATCGCCTTGCTCCGGCGCTTGCACCGGGAGCATCAGCTCACCTCAATCATTGCCACGCACAGCGGAGAAGTATCGGGACAGGCGGATCGAGTCTTTCGCCTCGTCGAGGGGCGACTCTTTGAAGTTGATAAAAACACTTTTGCTAGGTAGAATGACTGGCGCTCGTGAGACTTGTTCCCGACCTTGCTGACACCGGAAACAGGAGCGTTCCGCCTTAGCGTAAATCAAGATTGAGGGTTTGCATCCTATGTTTGAACGATACACTGAGAAAGCCCGCCGAGTCATCTTTTTTGCCCGCTACGAAGCGAGCCAGTTTGGCAGCCCGCACATCGAGACCGAACACCTGCTCCTCGGCCTGCTGCGCGAAGACAAGGGGCTGACGAACCGCTTCCTCCGCTCCCATGCCGGAATCGAGTCGATTCGGAAGCAGATTGAAGGCCGCACCATCCTGCGCGAGAAAGTTTCGACCTCGGTCGATCTCCCGCTGAGTCAGGAGTGTAAGCGCGTCCTGATGTATGCCGCGGAAGAGGCAGAAAAACTGGGATCCAAGCACATCGGCACTGAACATCTGCTGCTCGGGCTTCTGCGGGAGGAGCAATGTTTTGCCGCGGAATTGTTGCGCGAGCGCGGCCTGAAACTCTCGGTGTTGCGCGAGGAATTGGCACGGCAGCAGAGCGAGAAGGCCCCCTCCAGCAAGCAGAAGGAAACCCCCCTGTTGATGGAATTCAGCCGGGATTTGACACAGGCGGCAATAGATGGGCAACTTGATCCGCTGATCGGGCGGGAAAACGAGGTGGAGCGGGTCATTCAAATTCTATGCCGGCGCACCAAGAATAACCCCGTGCTAATCGGCGAACCCGGCGTCGGCAAGACCGCCATCGTGGAAGGGTTGGCGCAGCGCATTGCCGACGGGTTAGTGCCTTCGTTCCTGGCTGAGAAGCGCGTGTTGGCCCTTGACTTGTCCCTGATCGTCGCGGGTACCAAGTACCGCGGCCAGTTCGAGGAACGCCTCAAGACCATTATGAAGGAACTGATCGAGAATCAGAATGCGATCGTCTTTATCGACGAGCTCCATACCCTGGTGGGCGCCGGCTCGGCGGAAGGCTCACTGGATGCCGCCAATATCCTGAAGCCAGCCTTGTCTCGTGGTGAGATCCAGTGCGTGGGAGCCACCACGCCGGGAGAGTTTCGAAAGTCGATTGAGAAAGACCGCTCTCTGGAACGCCGGTTTCAGGCCGTTAAAGTCAACGCTCCCAACGAAGGCGAAGCGATCAAGATCCTGTACGGGATCAAGGAGCGTTATGAAAAATTCCACGCTGTGTCCTACGCCGACGAATCAGTGGAGGCGGCCGTGTATCTTTCAAACCGGTACATCTCGGACCGCTTCCTGCCGGACAAGGCCATCGACCTCATCGACGAGGCGGGGGCGCGCGTCAAGCTCCGTCAAACCATGTTGCCCGACGAGGTGAATGAGGCCCAGCGCAAGATCAAGTTCTTTGTGACCCGCATGGAAGCGGCCATTCAGAATCACGAGTTCGAAAAGGCGCGCTTTTACAGCGATGAGGAACGCCGCGAGCGCGAACACATGAAGCAGCTTCGCGAAACTCTTAATCTCGACGACAACCCCATGGGAGTGGTCACCCGCGCGGAAATTGAGGAAGTGGTGGGACGCTGGACAGGCATCCCCGTGACCTCCATCAAGGAAGAAGAGAGTGCTAAGCTGTTGCGCATTGAGTCGGAACTCCACAACCGCGTGATCAGCCAGGACGGCGCGATTTCAGCCCTGGCACGCGCCATCCGGCGATCCCGAGCCGGATTGAAGAATCCGATGCGCCCGGTCGGCTCCTTCCTCTTCCTCGGCCCCACGGGCGTGGGGAAAACGGAAATGGCCCGCACGCTGGCGCACTTCCTGTTCGGCAGCGAGAAGGCCCTCATCCGGTTTGACATGTCCGAGTTCATGGAGAAACATTCCATTTCCAAGCTGATCGGTTCCCCGCCGGGCTACGTGGGCTACGAGGAAGGCGGGCAGTTGACGGAGAAAGTGAAACGAAACCCTTACTCGGTCATCCTGCTCGACGAGATCGAGAAGGCACACTATGACCTCTTCAACATCCTGTTGCAGGTTTTCGAAGACGGCCAACTCACCGACGGCCTGGGCAACACTGTTGATTTCAAAAACACGATTATCGTGATGACTTCCAATATCGGCGCCCGATACCTCCAGAAACGAGCTACCATGGGCTTCCAGGCTGCCTCCGACGATTTGACCCAGGAGAGAATGGAAGAAATGGTGATGGGGGAGGTTAAACGGATCTTCAATCCTGAGTTTCTGAACCGGCTCGATGAAATCCTGGTTTTCAATGCCCTGGGAGACGACGATCTGTTGAAGATCGTTGAACTGCTGGTCAACCAAATGAACCAAACGCTCGCCCAGCGCAAGATCGAAGTGGTCTTGACGGATGATGCCAAACGCTGGATTGTCGAAAAAACGTGCTTGGACCGCTCCTACGGGGCGCGCCCGCTTCGCCGGGCTCTCCAGAAGTACATCGAAGATCCTCTGTCTGAAGCCTTGATCCACGATCAACTTCGGCCGGATTCGAAACTGGATATATTCCTGGACCAGGATGCCCTGTACTACCGCACCCCGAACGCGACCGAGCTCGAGCCGGTGTTGCTATATAAATAGGTCACGAAACAACCTTCGGTCTGGTCTTTTCATCATCTAATAAGTCAATCCCGCATCCCGGCACTCTTCACTCGGGATAAACTTCTAGGTGGGAGGAATCTTTGTTTATTTCAATTCGAGGGCAGGGGAGAAAGTCTGCCCTAAGCCTCGTGTTTGCAGTTCTTTCCGCCCTGACGTGTTTCTTTCCTGTTAATCTGGCCGCTCAAACCGGATCTTCCTCAAGCCAGCAGCCCTCCCCCCCTGCGGCAACGGACCCGAAGAAAAGTCCGGCCAAGGAAAAAACAGATCCCCAGCAGCCGGAAAAGAAACCAGAAGAAAAGAAGAAGGAGGGCGCGCCTCCCCCCTTTGAGCCTATCCCGACCGCCAAGCCGGAGGAACCGCAAAAGCCTGCTCCCGTCCCGGTCCCCACTTCACCGGTAACCGGCAAGCCGGCAGTCAACCAGGTGATCGAAGATCTCATCATCACGGGCAATCGTCGCGTCCCCAAGGAAACCCTGCGTGCACGAATCCTGACTCGCAAAGGGGATCCCTACGATGCCGATGGCCTGCGTCGTGATTTCATGGCGTTGTGGAACACCAACCTGCTCGACGACGTTAAGCTGACGACCGAAGACGGGACCAAGGGAATCGTCGTAACTTTTACCGTGAGAGAGCGACCCTTGATTCGAAAGATCGAGTACGAGGGCATCAAATCAATTACCCGATCGGATATTCTTGATCGGTTCAAAGAGCGCAAGGTCGGGCTCTCGCCGGAATCTCAATTCGATCCCACCAAAATCAAACGCGCCGAACAGGTGCTTAAAGATTTCCTTGCGGAGCACGGAAGGCAGTTTGCGAAGGTGACTCACGAGGTGAAAGAGGTTCCTCCGTCTTCCGTGGAACTGACTTTTGTCATCGAAGAGGGCCCCAAAGTCAAAGTGGGGAAAATCGAGTTCGATGGCAATACGGTTTTTTCCGATAAAGTGCTCGCCCGCGCCATGAAGAACGAACGCCCCAAAGGGCTTCCCCCGTTCTTCTATTTGTTTCACGCCACTTACGACAAAGGAAAAATGGCGGAGGATTTGGAGCGGGTCCGAAGCGTTTACCAGGATAAAGGCTACGCCAAGATGATCGCCCAAGAGCCCAAGACTGAACTGGAAGACACCGGGGCGCCCCTGCTCCGAATCCCGTTCCTCAGCTCCTCCCAGGGGGGGAAACGAGTCAACGTCCTGATCCCCGTGGAGGAGGGAGCTCAATACCGCATGGGCCAGCTCGCCATCACCGGCAATAAGCTTTTCACTGAAGAGCAACTCCGCTCCGTCATCGGCCTGAATACCGGCGATATCTTCAGCGTGGGCAAGATTCGCAAGTCGTTCGACAACATTCGCAAGGCCTACGGTGAACGCGGCTACATCAACGAGACACCGATCCCCGATCAAACCTTTGATGACGAAA
>JBAVHJ010000345.1:0-11614 GCA_049685715.1 Terriglobia bacterium
CATTTTCTCTCACCAGACGATAGAGTTCCCCCCGAGCGAAAGGTTACAGGATATTTGATATGGGTTCAATGTTGAGCCCTTTTCTGGACGAGCTGGAACCAAAACCGGATTCTATTAGGAAACCAGGGAATCGGTTGTCAATGGATAGCCCGCCGCGCGGGCGGGGAGTATTAGGTTCTCTTCTGATTGAAGGTTTTCAACTTCCTGTATTCCTGGTCTCCTAATGACAGATTTTCTTGCCCTTGCCGCCACCAAATCTGTTGATAGGTGACTAGCTCTTTAGAACCCTCGCCTTGTGTCTTTCTTCTTGAATCCCCTCAAATCTTCGTGTAACCAAATGGCCACTCATCACTCTATTCCCCCGGAGGACAAAAATGAAAAACTTCGATTCTCGACTCAATGTTTCCTGGTGGGCGTTGCGGATTGGTTTGGGAGTAGCCCCCATCGTCGCTGGAATAGACAAGTACTTCAACAAACTCGTGGATTGGGGAATGTACCTGAGCCCTCTCGCCACGAAATTCGTCCCCGTCACCACGCCAACTTTCATGCATATCGTCGGCATCGTGGAAATCCTCGCCGGGATTGTAGTGCTGAGCCGTTGGACAAAGCTTGGCAGCTACGTCGTGATGCTGTGGCTGTTCGCCATCGCAGCAAATCTGCTGACGACCGGGATGTTTTATGACCTGGCGGTGCGTGACATTGAACTTGCAATCGGCGCGTTTGCGCTATCGCAGCTGACGAGCGTGCGGGAAGCCGCATTAGGGGCAAAGGATGAGAAAAACGGCTTGTGGCGCGCCCTCGCTGCATAAACACAATCTAAGACACTCAAACGGAGGTGACCATGCGAAAACTCATGTTACTGGTACTGTCCGCGGCTTTAACGCTTCCAATGATGGCCGCCAGCAAGAGATTCAATAATGTTCCTGTTGTGGATGTGAGGTGCTCACAAAAAGCGGCGGCCGACCCGGATGCACACACCCGATCCTGCATTCTCATGTGCCAGGAGAGCGGTTTCGGCATCGTGACCGAAGATCATCAGTTCATAAAATTTGACAAGGAGGGCAATGCAAGGGTCCTGGAAGCGCTCAAGAACTCCCAGAAGAAAGATCACCTCCGCGTCGATGTCAGTGGAGATGTTCAGAGCGACACGCTGAAAGTGAAAACGATCAAGCTGCTGTAACCCCATTGCCATTCCGCGTACCGGAATTTTCCAATCCCGCGTGCACAGGGATCCCGTTTTTCCGGGGGCGGAGGGTCGTCATTCAAGTCGACTTCGCCGTCCCGGGTCTTACTCTTATAAGCCCGGGCGACAGAGAATCCCACGCGCAATGTAAACCGCCGGTGTTGGAAGAAATCCCTCCGACGACACCGCCTGTCCACAGTGACCCATCCGGTACGGGGAGTAAGTTCACGCAAAAAGGTTACAGTGAAAACAAAAAATATACTTGGGCGTTTGCTGTATCTTTCTTGGCTGCTGCGCACTCTATTAGGTCGACGGGGGATTCCCCGCGGAGGAAAACAATGAGGAAGACAGTAGTGGTCGGCACAATTGCCCTGATCGTGGCGCTTTTGTTGGCAGCAGCGCAGCAGTTCAGTTCTGACAATCATGGGGAAGAGTTTCCCGTGCGCTCTCATGACCGAGCGATTGAGATAAACGACAACATGATGATTGCCCATGGAAGGCAGGTGTTTCGCTATGACACCTTCGGGGATGAGGATTTCTGGGGCGGCGCCCTGAAGCTGCACCAGGCGATCGAGGGGGCAAAGTTTGGTGGAGTGGGCCCCGGCGTCTCCCCTCGCACGGCATTGGCCGTGGGGCTCAAGGTGGATGCGGATGCTCTTCCCAAGGATCTGGTCGAAAAAATCCGGGCGGGCAAAGTCAATTTGGATGACCCGGCAACCACCCTGGCCTTGTTGCGCTTGAATTCTGTTTTGGGCGTGAAAGGGTTTT
The DNA here is from genome assembly GCA_049685715.1 of Terriglobia bacterium. Lineage (GTDB taxonomy): Bacteria > Acidobacteriota > Terriglobia > JAIQFV01 > JAIQFV01 > JAIQFV01. The sequence goes on from JBAVHJ010000345.1 coordinate 1,952, forward strand.
TCAACGGAGACGGGAGCCTGAAATCGGTCGGAATCCAGTGCGCTTTATGCCATTCCACCGTCGATAATTCATTTGCTCCGGGGATCGGCCGACGGCTCGACGGCTGGGCGAATCGCGATCTAAACGTCGGGGCTATAGTCGGCCTGGCACCCGACCTCAGCGGGCCGGCCAATCTTCTCCATACGGATCAGGCCACAGTTCGCAAGGTGCTTGCGTCCTGGGGACCCGGGAAATTCGATGCCGCCCTATTCCTGGACGGGAAGGCCTTCCGTCCGGACGGCAAGTCGGCCGCGACTCTTATCCCGCCTGCATTTGGACTTGCCGGTGTGAATCTGCACACCTGGACAGGCTGGGGATCTGCGACGCATTGGAATGCACTGGTCGCAAACCTGGAAATGCATGGGAAGGGCACGTTCTATGATCCGCGATTGGCCAACGCCAGCCAGTTTCCCATTGCCGCAGAAGCGGGCTTCAATAATGTCCGGAGCTCCGAAGACCTGATCACAGACAAGTTGCCCGACCTGCACGTTTACCAGTTGGCCATCCCGGCACCGATGCCCCCCTCGGGCTCATTCAATTCCGGGGCGGCGGAGCGCGGTCAAGAGGTCTTCAAAGGCAGGGCCCAGTGCTCCACCTGCCACGTCCCGCCGCTGTTCACCGAACCGGGCTGGAACATGCACACGGCTCAAGAAATGGGGATCGATGATTTCCAATCCAATCGGGCCCCCGATCATGCCTATCGCACCGCTCCGTTGAAAGGCTTGTGGACCCATACCTCCGGCGGCTTTTACCATGACGGCCGATTCGCAACCCTCAGCGACGTGGTGGATCACTACGATACTCAGTTCCATCTGGGGCTGACCAACCAGGAAAAGGCCGATCTGATCGAGTATTTGAAGTCGCTGTAAATGGACCGGCAGCGTTTGACGGGCAGTAATGCGCCCGTGCTGTAAGAATTGTGGGACCCGGTCTCATCCATCAATGAATCGACTCGTTGAATTTGGAGACCAGGTCCCATCGCTTTTGCCGCCGGGCCTCGCAAGGCTGGATCACCTGTCACTTGGCTCCCAGCCTCAGGTCAGCGTTTGCGTCACGCTCCCCAGCGCCATGCCTTCTTCAAAGCTGACTTCTTTGACTCTCTCCAGCTTGGCTCTGGAGTTGGCAATGATGTTCCCCGAGAACTTGGCCCACTGCTCCGCATCCAGTAAGTATATCTTGTCGTTGAAATGTAGGTGCGCAACCCTGATTCCGCCGCGAATGCCCAGATCAATGAAGGCTTTTGCAGATCGTGCCCCCACAGCGGGGGCCGGTCCAATCGTACTGGGCTTGATTTGGTTGACCCGGATGAACTCGCCGATCAGCTTTTGGTTTTTGACAAAGTAGGCCCAATTGCCGCCCCGGCCACCTAGGATAATATTCAAATCAATTCCCTTAGCCATAGCTTAGCCTCCTTCTGTTTTTAGCTTCAATGAGTTGTCGTCTCGCCGTCGTGTTGTTTCATCATGCCCGATGGCGGGGAGCGGGTGTTCTTCATTTCAACTCTCCTTTTGTTCCAACTGGCTGTTGCGTTGCGGGGCCCCACTCAAATGGTGGAGGAACACGGGACCAAGTTGACGCTCCAGGCTTGTGAAGACATCTAGGGCGGTTTGAATCGCGACGCGTTCTGACGCGCAGAGGAATGGCCCCACGCGGTTATAATAGCCAGTCATGAAGGCGTTCGAGCAGCCACACCAATTCATGCAGCAGTCCTTCATCGAGCAATCGTTGCATTCAGGGTTGAGGTGGTCGCCAGGAGCGCGCCGGCAAGCAAGCCGGGACAGGTCCACACCGTGTTCAACGGAGCCGATCTGATGCTGGCTATCGGTACCGGATCCAATTAGCCGTTCGCACGGATACAATCCGCCGTCAGGCGCGATGGTCAACTCCCCAGTTCCCATCTGGCATCGCTCCAGAGGATGGTAGCCTCCGCGAATCAAAACAGCGATTTTCGTGTCGATCAAGCTCACGAAATGGGGGTCGTGATTGAGATACCAGGCGATGTAGCGGTCAGCCAAGGCGCGATAGATCGCCGGCAGTTCCTCCGCTTCAAGTCGTGTCCACCTTGCTGAGTAATCGGGATTAAGGAAAATCTGTCGCAACCCCAATCCCGACAGATAGTCCAAGGTCTCGGGCAAGTGACGAAAGGTCTGCGGATGATAAACGGCGTTAACGAGAATGGGTGACAACGCCTGCTGGGCGGCAATCAATGTGCGCTCAACCATCAATGCCGTTTCATTTCCATCAACGGTGCGTCGAAAAAGGTTTTGCACATGAGGCGGTCCGTCGCAGCTCATACAAACTTTGAAGGCATGAGCTTTCAAGAAAGCTGCGATCGCATCCGAGAAAATCGTGCCGTTGGTGGTGACCGTGAGGCTAACCCGGGCGGGATCGTATGAGGGATGGGTCTCCACCAAGTCCGTGATATTTTGGACAAGAGGGAATTCCAGAAGCGGCTCTCCGCCAAAAAAACCGATTTCAATGTTGCTGTTGGGCGGCGCGTGACGAAAAATAAAATCAAGCGCCCGCCGGGAGGTCGCCAACGACATTGTCGCGTGGTTCTTACCAACGTAGCAGTAAGCACAGGCGAGATTGCATCGGAGGGTCACACAAAGGGTGTACCGGCGAGGTCGGCTAGCCATATCAATGGGTTGATGCGGCTTCATAAATGGCGACGCGTGGGATTTTGTAGCCGACATTTGATTCCTCCGTGAGGCCGGGTGTGGTTCGCGCATTTCCAATCAATAAGAAGTCACTGAGGTTAGGCCTCACCTCCCCTACAAAGGAACACGAATTTGATTTGTCTATAATTCTCTGGGGGGCCTCCTCTACACAACGCGGAGAGCAACGTCGATGGTAAATGAAATTTCGATGGGTAAGGAAAACTTCTACTTGGCCGGTTGAACCAGGCCATGAGTGAGCAACGCTATGAAATTGAATGGTCGCCTTTTCAGCAAGGAGTGTAGAACTCACCCGATGTAAATTCAAGGAGAATTCACACCGGTCCGATGAAACATTACGCTAGCGGAAGTATTGAAAAATCTGCTAGATAATGATCAAAGTTCAAATTTCGAAATCCAAATTCAAAATGAAAACCAAGCTATAACCGCCAAATAAAAGTCAATCCACCAAGACGTCTATTCCAGCGAGCCGGATCAGGATTGTAAGCGCTCCATCTGGTCCTTGCGACCTGAAGAGGGAAGCCCGCAATCCCCCGCTTGGTAGGACGGGATTGCTGGGATGGTTGATGGGTTGGGCGGGGTTGTTGTTATGCCCAGAATGGAAAGAGCCCCCACCTTACTCACGAGCGTCGCCCTGTTTTCCTCGGCAGACCTTTTCGGCAAGCCCTCCTATGAACCCGTGCTTTGCCGGGCTTAACGAACTTACGATCCACAGTCTTTCCGGATGAATCGGTCATCTCTCACGAGGTTTCCCCTTTAGTGCTTGGAGGCGGGCCTGCTGCTCCGCTGTCAGCGTGTTCTTGATTTTGACCACCAATGAAATCTGGGTCCGCTTGATCTCCCGCTCAAGGTCAAGGATCTTGTCCAACTCAGCCAACGCGCGCTGTTCGTCGACGTGTTCCTGTTTCACCAACTCGACCATTTTTTCACTCTCATCCTGGAGCTGCCACTGCAGTTCGGTAAATCGGGTTTGCGCTTTGCGAATCTCGGCTTTCAGGGCGTTCTTCTGAACGTCGCTGAGCCCGAGGGTTTGTTGGTTTTGCATCACCAGCTCCGGCGGGAAGAAGCTCCCGCCAATGGGATCGGGCGCGGGTTGGGGATTGGGCATGGGCTGCTGGGAAAAAATCGCGATGTTGCAAAGGAGCAGCAGGACGCCGAACACGGAAATGTTCAATTTCATACTTCCTCCAATTCAATTGTCTGCGACTGGTTTGAATTTATCGATCCGGATCAATGACTTCTTTAGATCGGGGACATCCATTAAGAGGGAATCACCAGGATACTGCAACAGAAATGCAGTAGGTGACCTCCATTCTGAAATTGAATGGATTGAGGGAGGGTATGGCGGCTCTTCCCGAGTTGGGTTTGTTAGAAGTTTTTCATGAGATCCGATAGAGGGCGGATAGGTCTCGCTCTGCGATCCCGACCCTTGCGAAGGCTGTCTCGATGTCATTAATGGAGCTGACAGCTTCAGGGTGTGATAGAGATAAATGAGCGAGAATGCACAAACTACGATCATAGCTAGGGCTGTCACGGCGAGCGGGATGACAGGAGGCCGCCGGCGAGCGTCTCCTACCCGCGCTAACGAGGCACGCCATGTGCGGTCGAAGGAGGCGGCTGTGCATTTATCCTCCCGTTTCAGTTCCTGGAACCACTCCTGGAATGTCTCTTCGTCCAACCCTTGAATCATGGAATCCTTTCGCTTTCAGCAAAATTTGACGGAGTCTTTTCTTTCCCCTCTCGTAATGGGTTCGAGAACTCCCCAAAGACACATCCATAACTTGAGCGGCTTCGCCGAGGGTGAGGCCGTGATAGAAAACCAATTGAAGAACCTCGCGCTGCCGCCTGGGCAGGGCGGCAAGCGCCTGTCGAAACAGTCTATGAATTTCGGACTGGTATAGTCTTTCATCCGGACTTGAATCCCGGGCGGGGTATCGCTCGGCGTCCTCGGACTTGACATGTCTGAAATTGAAAAACAGCTCTCGCCGTCTCTTGTCGGCAGCCGTTTTCCGAATGACGGAAAACACCCATGTCTTAAAGACCGACTTCCCATCGAATCGCGCCCTCCCTTCCAGGATCTTGAGGTAGACGGTCTGAAGGCCACTTTCGGCGTTCCCGGGATTTCGCCGACAACAACTCATCGCCCAGCCATAACTCTCAGCATGGAGTTCTTCAAGTTGTGCTTTGAGTGTCAAATGGTCCATTAATGGGCCTGCCCAGGTCCAACCTCTCGCTTCCCTCTATTAGTCGTCCCAACCCGTGAATCATATGACATGAATCTTCTCCCTACTTGGTACGACTGGATGGGATCTTGGAAAACCATGTCTTGCCAGTGAACGCCGGGTGAATTAACCTATACGCCTCAATACGTCAATCCGGGTGTAGTTGTTTTTCCATTCTTCAGAAAAAGGGAAATAGCGACGAAGGCCAGGGCGCCGTTTCAGGGTGACTTCATGTCCATGTGTCGAACGATTCGCTTGATTCTTGTATTACTCTGGGGGCTCCTCCTTACGGCAGGTCAAGCCCCGGCCCAATCGGCCGCTTTGGGCACGGTTGATTTCCCGACTTCGGGCAGCGCGGAAGCGCAAGGACATTTCTTGCGAGGGGTGGCGGCACTACACTCCTTCTGGTTTGAGGAAGCGCTTGAAGAATTTCGCAAATCGACGGAGATCGAACCGGACTTCATAATGGGCTATTGGGGAGAAGCGATGGCATTGAACCATCCGCTCTGGGCCCAGCAGGACACGGAGGGGGCGCGCATTGTCCTGAAGAAAATCCGTGACACCAGCAAATTGACGGACCGGGAGCGGGCTTATATTAACGCGGTGAAGCTGCTGTATGGCGAGGGAGACAAGCTTTCTCGGGACCGCGCGTATTCTGCCGCCATGGGTAAGATTTATCGCGATCATCCTGAGGACCTCGAAGCCGCCTGCTTTTACGCATTATCGTTACTCGGCACCGTTCGCCCCGGGGACCATGGATTTCGCCGCCAGATGCAGGCGGGTGCCATTGCGCTGGACGTTTTCCAGAAGAATCCGAATCACCCGGGAGCGGCTCATTACATCATCCATGCCTTCGATGATCCGGAACATGCCATCCTGGCCTTGCCTGCGGCGAGGCGCTATGCCGAGATTGCGCCTGCCGCCCCGCACGCCCGCCACATGCCCTCCCATATTTTCCTGCAATTGGGAATGTGGCCTGCCGCAGCGTCCTCCAATGAATCGGCCTGGGCGGCTTCAAGGACCTGGGTGAAACAAAAACACCTGCCTGACTCGGTGCTCGACTATCACAGCCTTCAGTGGCTGCTTTACACCTACCTGCAACAGGGCCGCTATCGCGAGGCGGAGGAGTTGCTCCTTCAAAAGGGGAGTGCCTGGGCCGAAGCCAGCACGGATTCTTCACGCCCCCCTAGTCCCATCCCAACTCATTATTATCAGGACATGGCCGCAGCTTTTGTGGTTGAGACTCAGCGCTGGCAGCTCGCTGCAAGCCTTTTTGAGAGGCCGGCCGGGGAGAATGGCGGAACGACGGCGGCTTCCGCAACGGGGGATGCTCAAACCAGCCATGCCAAGGGCGGTTATGCACCGGGAATGAAAATGATGTACCGTGAGAATAATCAAATCATCCCGGTCTTTATTCGGGGTCTCGCCGCAGCCCACCTGTCCTCCAAGGCCGAGGATCAAAGTGTTCAAGCTTTGCAGGCCTACCAACAGCAACTCACGGGCGCTCACGATGCCTACGAGGCCAAAGTGACGAAAATTAGAGAGCTGGAAGTGAAGGCCATGGAGGCGACTGCAAAAGGAAGTTTCGATCAGGCCATCGAGCACATGAAGGAAGCCACCAAGCTGGAAGAAGAAATGTCGCCCCCTTCCGGCCCGCCGACTCTGATTAAGCCGTCTCACGAACTTTTTGGAGAAATGCTACTGAAGGCGGGAAAGCCCGGGGAAGCCGCCGGGGAGTTCTCAATGTCGCTGTTGCGACAGCCGAACCGTGCCCGATCGCTCGTCGGCGCTGCGCGCGCAGCCGCCCAGAATGGGAACCGTGCAGAGGCAGTAGATGCCTATAACAAATTTCTGGAGGTCTGGCAAAAAGCCGACCCCGAGTTGCCGGAGCTCCGGGAGGCCAGAGCGTACGTTGGTGATAAATAAATAGAGTCATCCAGAAATTGTGGGCGCCTGAAAAGGGATTGCGTGTCCTTGTGCCCCGCAAGGGCACTCTTCAAAAGCCCAGGGCATCGCCCTGGGGCCGACGGCTTTTATGTATTCTTGACTTGCCCTGTAAGGGCAATCTTGTGGTGACGGGGCCGGCCCTCCTAAGAATTTCCGTGACCCAGGTGTGACCCAGGTGTTGGCCCGAATGACGAATGGTGCTATCATCGCCCCCCAAGAGTGAATGTGATTTCTAACCCTCCCCCCGAGATCAATCGCATGGCACAATCACTTGCACAAATCCTGCTTCATATCGTTTTCTCAACCAAATCCCGATACAAGTTCTTGGCGGACTTCGACGTCCGCCAATCCGCCACGGCGGACACGCCTATCTCACCACGGTGTTCCGAACCTATAAGTCGCCGTCGCTTGAGGTGGGTGGGCCCGCCGATCACATCCATGCCCTCTGTTCGCTTTCGAAGACACTCTCGGTCGCCGAACTGATCGAGAACGTCAAGAAGGCCTCCTCGAAATGGATTAAGACCAAAGGCGGCCTCTTTACCAAGTTTCATTGGCAAAGCGGGTACGGGGCGTTTTCGGTGAGCCCCTCGCAGGTGGCGGCCGTCCGACTCTATATTCGAAACCAGGAGCAACATCATCGGCGGATCACATTTCAGGAAGAGTTTCGACGAATCCTTAGGAAGCACGGGGTCGACTACGATGAACGGTATTTGTGGGGCTGAGGTGTTTTCAGCATTTGGGTCTCTGGTCCTCGAATGGTCTTCCCTCACCGGCGAATTTAGAGGACCCGCCGAGGCGGGTTCGCATGGCCGATGGGGGGCGTCGCCCCAGGGCGGTGCCCTGGGCTTTTGAAGATTGCCCTTTCAGGGCATGGGCGCCGGATCAGTCACCCTGGGTGTTGAGAATATAATACATGCCGGCTCGGCGTTCTTGGAGCTTGCTCCGCGAATCGCCGCGCGGCGGGTTCGCTTTTTACGCACACCCTATCCGGAAGTACCAAATAAATAGGGTCAGGCCCTCAGTGGTTTCGCTGGCCAAGCTTCTCGCGCAAGAAACCAACGGAGATAAAATACTGGGCGAGGTAATAGCTGATCCACACAAGATAATCGCGGAACAAGACTGGTTGCTTGAACTTACTCACTGCGATCATCGAGTCTGAGAGAAGGAACAACACGGCTCCGATAGCCACCCAGGGCTTTGAGAAATCAGCGCCGAGAGCAGCCACCACCATCAAGATAAGCACACCGAGATAGGCCAGAACCGGTCCTGTCAGATTTCCAAGGAAGGGCAGAAACCAATGGGCCATTAATACGCCGTACAACACGACGAGAACGATCATGACCGAGCGCGTCGAGTTGATCCTCAAGGGGCGAGCCCAGCTCTGCGTGAACAATGCAATGTACAAGAGGTGGGCGATTAGAAATGAAGCCAGGCCGAAAACAAAGAACCTTCCCGGATCAGTGGCAAGAAAGATGTCACCGAGCGAGGAGAACAACAAGGAAAGTCCCAGCACGAGCCCCTCGCGGCTATGAAGAAGTCTAAATGCAAGCAGCGCCAGAGGGATGATGGACATGGCTTTGATAACGACACTTCCCGAGTAAGGTTGCCATCCGAGGCTGAACAAGAAAATGAGGCTGCTCCCCATCGATATCCGCAGCAGGAGTCTGCCTGTTGGATCGAAGGCGGGCCATCTTCCGAGAGTTTGCCAATTGCTCCACATCGAATTGTCTTCCGAATGAATCTGTCGCGGTCATGGATTCCGGGGGCATATATCCACTCCACCGGGCATTCCCCCGCGAAGGCACTGTCCTCTCATCTTAATGGAATCATGGCCAACTGGCACTCTCTTATCTTGAGGAGCAACTTTTTACTTGTGGCCCCGTACTCAATTCCATATTCTGGCAACGAACAGCCAATCAAAAGGGTTTCGAAGGTTCAGGGGATCAGGGCATCAGAAATATGAGCAGGATGGCTTATCCAAGGGGATCCATCAAAGCATTATGATCAAGGACTCGAAAATCGGTGGCGGCCTGTTCCCCACGACCCAGGTGTCTGCGATTGTCAGACTAAGCAGCGATGATCTATCCCTGAGATTCCAGGCAACCGAATCAATGGCGGCAGTCTATTGGAAACCCATTTACAAGTACATTCGATTGAAATGGAACAAGTGCAGCGAGGATGCCAAGGATCTCACACAAGGGTTTTTCACGCGGGCCATTGAGAAGGATTTTTTTAAATCCTATGATCCCTCCAGGGCTCGTTTTCGGACTTTTATTCGCACCTGCGTGGACGGTTATGTTTCCAACGAAGAAAAGGCAGCTCACCGGATCAAACGCGGAGGCGACTGCCCGGTTGAATCCGTGGATTTCAATAGCGCCGAGATGGAGCTTAAGCTCGCTGAGCTGCCTGCCGAGAATTCCATGGAAGACTATTTCTACAAGGAATGGGTACGAAGTTTGTTTTCGATGGCGGTTGAGGTTTTGCGCCAGGAATGCACGGCCGCAGGAAAGACAACACAGTTTGAGGTGTTTGAGCGATATGACTTGAATGAGGATCGGGCGGCAGGGGAAGACAGCTATGAATCCCTTGCAAGGGTGATGGGAATCCCGGTCAGTCAGATCACCAATTACCTGGCATTTGCTCGAAGGGAATTCCGGCGAATCGTTTTGGAAAAGCTACGCGAGATTACGGCCAACGATGACGAATTTCGCAGCGAGGCGCGCGGGCTTTTAGGCGCGAATCTGAAATGAACTGGTTGAATGACGAGATGGTGGATC
>JBAVHJ010000346.1:0-8539 GCA_049685715.1 Terriglobia bacterium
GTGGGGCCGTCCGCCGCGGCGGACGGCCTTTCTCATCTCTCTAATTCCGCTCTCTTCTACTTCCTCGTTACTCGTCAGGCCGACGGGACGTCGGCCCCACTCCTATTGCAGAATCTCCGTCACCGAGCCGGCGCCCACCGTGTGCCCGCCCTCGCGGATGGCAAACCGCAGCCCCTTCTCCATCGCAATCGGCGTGATCAGCACGATCTCCAGGCTCACGTTGTCCCCCGGCATCACCATCTCCGTCCCCGCCGGCAAACTCGCCACCCCCGTCACGTCCGTCGTCCGAAAATAAAATTGCGGCCGGTACCCCGTGAAAAACGGCGTGTGCCGACCCCCTTCTTCCTTGCTCAAAATGTATACTTCCGCCTTGAACTTCGTGTGCGGCGTGATCGACCCCATCTTCGCGCACACCATCCCCCGCTCCACTTCGTCCTTCTCCGTGCCGCGCAGCAACAGCCCCACGTTGTCCCCCGCCATCCCTTCGTCCAGCAGCTTGCGGAACATCTCCACCCCCGTCACCACCCGCTTGAACGACTCCGGCCGCAGCCCCACGATCTCGATCTCCTCGCTCACCTTCACCTTCCCCCGCTCGATCCGCCCCGTCACCACCGTCCCCCGCCCCGAGATTGAAAAGATGTCCTCGATCGGCATCAGAAACGGCTTGTCCACTTCCCGCGGCGGCATCGGAATGTAGCTGTCCACCTGATCCATCAACTCCTCAATCTTCTTCTCCCACGCCGGATCCCCTTCCAACGCCTTCAGCGCGCTCACCCGCACCACCGGAATCTCGTCCCCCGGAAAATTGTAGCTCTTCAGCAGCTCCCGCACCTCCAGCTCCACCAGATCCAGTAACTCCGGATCGTCCACCGCGTCCACCTTGTTCAGCGCCACCACAATGTACGGCACGTTCACCTGCCGCGCCAGCAATACATGCTCCCGCGTCTGCGGCATCGGCCCGTCCGTCGCCGCCACTACCAAAATCGCCCCGTCCATCTGCGCCGCCCCCGTGATCATGTTCTTGATGTAGTCGGCGTGCCCCGGACAGTCCACGTGCGCATAGTGCCGCTTCGCCGTCTCATACTCCACGTGCGCCACCGCGATCGTGATCCCCCGCTCCTTCTCCTCCGGCGCATTGTCAATCGAATCAAACGACCGAAACTGCACCTTCGGATTGTGCTTCTGCAGCACCTTCGTGATCGCACTCGTCAACGTCGTCTTCCCGTGATCGATGTGCCCGATCGTCCCGATGTTGATGTGCGGCTTGGATCGATCAAATTTCTCCTTCGCCATGGCGGTCTCCTATCGAAATTTAGAAAGTCGGTTTATCCAAATTCTTCGTTCGGAAGCGCCAAAGTCCCGCGTCTCCCGCCGGGCACCCGGAAACCAGTTGAACCCGGACGCCTTCCCACAAAAAATCCCAACTCCTCGGAGTTGGGAGAAGACTAACGTCGTGCCACCCGGCCGGTCACCTTGGCAATTACTTCCTCCGCCACGAGTTTGGGCGCTTCTTCGTAACGGAGGAAATGCATGGAGTGTGTGGCCCGGCCCTGGGTCCGTGAGCGCAGGTCCGTGGCATAGCCGAACATATCCGAGAGCGGGACCCGCGCCGTAATCACCTGCGAGCCGGCACGTCGTTCCATCCGCTCGATATGTCCCCGGCGCGCGTTCAAATCACCAATTACATCCCCCATGTATTCCTCGGGGACGACAACCTCCACTTTCATGATGGGTTCAAGCAGTACCGGGTGCGCACGCGCCACTCCCTCTTTGAAGGCCATGGATCCGGCAATCTTGAAGGCAATTTCCGAAGAGTCGACTTCGTGGTAGCTGCCATCGAACAGGGTCACCTTAATATCCTGCATTTCATAGCCCGCCAGCACACCGGTTTCCATGGCTTCGGCGATGCCTTTTTCCACGGGATTAATGTATTCCCGCGGGATCGCCCCGCCGACCACTTTATTCTCAAAAACAAATCCCTCGCCGGGCATGGCCGGCTCCACATAGATCTTCACGTGGCCATACTGACCGCGGCCTCCGGTTTGACGAATGAATTTGCCCTCGGCCTCGGCCTTCTTGCGAATGGTCTCCCGGTAGGCCACCTGCGGTTTTCCGACATTCGCATCGACCTTGAACTCACGCATCATGCGGTCCACAATAATTTCCAGGTGCAACTCGCCCATGCCGGCAATGATCGTCTGGCCGGTCTCCGTGTCGGTCTTGACGCGGAAGGTGGGATCCTCCTGCATGAGCTTCTGCAGTGCGAACCCCATTTTCTCCTGATCCGCCTTCGACTTGGGCTCGATGGCCAGCGAAATCACCGGCGTCGGAAAATCCATGGCCTCCAGGACAATGGGTTGTTCCTCATCGCAGATCGTGTCGCCGGTCAGCACATTTTTCAGACCCACCGCCGCCGCAATGTCCCCGGCATACACTTCCTTGATCTCTTCCCGCTTATTCGCGTGCATCTTCAGCAATCTTCCGATCCGTTCCCGCTTCTGTTTCGTGGAGTTCCAAACGCCCTGTCCGGTACTCATCTTGCCGGAATAGACGCGAAAGAACGCCAATTGCCCGACAAACGGGTCGGTCATGATCTTGAACACCAGCGCTGAAAAGGGCTCCTCGTCGTTCGCCCCCCGACGCGGGGGTTCTTCGCCCTCTTTTTCGACAATCCCTTCCACAGGGGGCACGTCCACCGGTGCGGGCAGGTAATCGATCACCGCATCCAGCAGCGGTTGCACCCCCTTGTTCTTAAACGCGGAACCACACAAAACCGGCACCAGCTTCAGGGCGATGGTGGATCTGCGGATTGAAGCCTTCAAATCTTCGGCTGTCATTGTCTTCCCGTGGAGGTATTTCTCCAGCATGATGTCATCGCATTCGCACACCGTCTCGATCAGTTTCTCCCGGTAGGCGGCCACCGACTGCGCATATCCCGAGGGAATCTCCTTCACTTCATAGGCCGCGCCCAGAGTTTCATCTTTGTACACAATTGTATTCTGCTGAATCAGGTCAATGACCCCCGTGAATTTATCTTCTTTGCCCAGGGGAATTTGAATAACGAGAGGAGTGGCATGAACTCGCGTCCGGATCATCTCCACGCAGTTCTCAAAATCGGCGCCCACGCGATCCATTTTGTTAACAAACACCAAACGGGGGACCCGGTACTTGTCGGCCTGGCGCCAGACCGCTTCGGTCTGAGGTTCCACGCCTTCGACGGCTCCAAGGAGCGCAATGGCCCCATCCAGCACGCGGAGACTGCGTTCGACTTCCGCAGTAAAGTCCACGTGCCCAGGCGTATCAATAATATTAATCCGGTGCTCTTCAAACTGGTTCTCAGACCCTGACCAGAAACAGGTCGTGGCCGCAGACGTAATCGTAATCCCCCGCTCCTGTTCCTGTTCCATCCAGTCCATCGTGGCGGTCCCTTCATGCACCTCACCGATCTTGTAGTTGACGCCCGTGTAATAAAGAATCCGCTCGGTACACGTCGTCTTCCCCGCATCGATGTGCGCCATGATCCCGATGTTCCGGGTCCGCTCTAATGGTGTCGTTCGTGCCATGTTCAGTTCCAACTCGATCTTGTCTTTACCAGCGGTAATGCGCAAAGGCCTTATTGGCCTCTGCCATCCGGTGGGTATCATCCTTCTTCTTCATTGCTCCGCCGCGGTTATTCGAGGCGTCCAACAGCTCATTGGCCAGTCGCTCGCGCATGGACTTCTCATTGCGCTCGCGCGCGTAATTAATCAACCAGCGAATGGAAAGCGACTGCTGGCGGTTTCGATTGACTTCCACGGGCACCTGGTAGTTCGCGCCCCCGACACGCCGCGTCTTCACTTCCAGGACCGGTTTGACGTTCTCCACCGCCTTCTTAAAGATCTTCAGCGGGTCGTCGTTTGCCTTCTTTTTGATGAGGTCCATGGCCCCGTAAAAGATCCCTTCCGCGACCGTCTTCTTGCCCTCACTCATAAGGGAATTCACAAACTTCGCCACCAGGGTGCTATTAAAAATAGCATCAGGATCGACTTCCCGACGGGCGACAATTCTCCTTCTCGGCATAGACTAAACCTCACGTTGATGTCATTCTCAGGCCAGTTTCGAGTCGAAAGGTTTTGCGGCGTTTAAACACCCGCTCTCGGCGGACCCGCTGCAACTACTTTCGCCGTGACCCGATCAAGTTGTAATCAAAGGGTGGTCTGGACTTTAGGCTTTCGGTCTTTTCGCACCGTATTTGGAACGGCTCTGACGACGCTCAGCCACTCCTACCGAATCGAGCGTGCCGCGAACGACGTGGTATCGAACACCGGGCAGATCTTTAACGCGTCCCCCGCGAATGAGGACAATCGAATGCTCTTGAAGATTGTGCCCAATGCCCGGAATGTAAGTGGTTACTTCAATGCCGTTGGTCAGTCGCACACGCGCGACCTTCCTCAGCGCGGAATTGGGCTTCTTAGGCGTGGTCGTGTATACTCGCACGCACACTCCACGTTTTTGCGGGCAGCCTTGTAACGCAGGACTACTGGTTTTGTACCGGGGTCGTCTGCGTCCTATCCTCACGAGTTGACTAAAAGTTGGCACCGAATCCCTCTACAATTCTCTTCCCAAAGTTACACACCACGTTACGCACTGGGGCGTAACCCACCACCTGACAAACCTTACGAGTTTATCGACAGCCCCGTAATTTGTCAACCCTTTGCATCAAAAAAATTGCCACCGCGCGCCGGGAATCCGTTGGCCCGCCTAAAACTTCAAGCCACCGTCCGTTCTGGATGCGGGCTGTCTCCCCGCGAGGAAGGGCGATTGAAAGCCGGCCGCCTCGCCACCGCACACGCTCTGAACTAAACTTCCATGATCTCTTTTTCTTTCCCTTTCCCAAAACCTTCCAGTTTCTCAATAAATTGATTGGTCACTTTCTGGATCTCATCAAGCGCCTTCTTCTCATCGTCCTCGGAAATCAATTTGTCCTTCAAGTCCTTTTTCACCCGCTCGTTCTCGTCCCGTCGAATATTCCGGATCGCGGTGCGGTGATCCTCCAGGATCTTATGCAGGTGTTTTACCAGGTCGCGGCGCCGTTCCTCCGTGAGCGGAGGAATCGGGACGCGAATGATCTTGCCGTCGTTGACGGGATTGAATCCCAGGTCAGACGAGCGGATCGCCTTCTCTATGGTACCCAGCTGAGAAATATCCCACGGCTGAACCGAAATAGAGGTGGGCTCGGGGACCGCCAGAGAAGCCAGCTGGTTCAGCGGCGTAAGCGTCCCGTAATAATCCACTTTGAGATGATCAATGAGCCCGACATTTGCCCGGCCCGTCCGAATCGAGGACAGGGTATGCCGGAAGTCTTCCACGGATTTTTCCATTCGAGCCTTGGTCTGTGTGAGGATATCCTTTATCATAGGGATTGACTCCGAGCCCAGTTTAGAGATGAACGAGGGTTCCCACGGCGACCCCCAGAACCGTCCGTTTGATATTGCCCCGCTTGAGCAAGTTAAACACGATGATCGGCAGCTTGTTATCCATACACAGCGAGATCGCCGTCGTGTCCATGACAGCCAGGCCCTTCCGGAGCACGTCGATGTAAGAAATCTCCCGAAACATCTTGGCGCGGCGATTTTTCAGCGGGTCGCTGTCGTAGATGCCGTCTACCCGAGTCGCCTTCAAGATCACTTCGGCTTTGATCTCCATGGCCCGCAAGGCCGCGGCGGTGTCCGTGGAGAAGTACGGGTTCCCGGTTCCCGCGGCAAAAATCACCACGCGTCTTTTTTCCAGGTGACGTATGGCGCGCCGGCGGATGAAGGGTTCAGCGACTTCGCGCATTTCAATGGCCGACATGACCCGGGTGATGATCCCTACTTTTTCAAGCGCATCCTGAAGGGCGATGGCATTGATCATGGTGGCCAGCATCCCCATCACATCCCCGGAGACCCGGTCCATCCCCTTGGCGCTTGCCGCCACTCCGCGGAAGATGTTGCCTCCGCCGATGACGATACTCAATTCAACACCCAGCTTGTGGACTTCCTTGATCTGCTCGGCAATGCTGGCTGCGACCAGCGGGTCCACACCATAGCCTTGCCGACCCATCAGCGCTTCACCGCTCAATTTCAACAGGACTCTCTTGTACTTGGCTTTAGGGGTTCTCATGAGAGATCGCTTTGAGAGCTATGGACTTCGTGTTTAGGCGCAAAGAATTCGGAACATTAAGGATGAGGAAAACGCCGCGGAGAAAACTCTGGAATTCTGCGCGGCTCCTCCCGGCAAGCAACGATTGAATCTCACAGCAGGGGTGAAAGAGTCGGACCCACCACTTCCCTCACCTGGGGGGGCTGACAACCCACCGTCCTTCTACTTCAACTGAGCGGCGACTTCTGCTGCAAAATCGTCAGGACGCTTTTCGATCCCTTCACCCGTCTTGAACCGAACGAAGCGGCGAACTTCCACCACCCCCTTAAACGCGGTAGCCTTTTGGGCCAACCACTGGCCCACCGACATCCCCGGCTCCTTTACAAAAGGTTGTTCCAGCAAACACACCTCGCCGTAAAATTTCGCCAGTTGGCCCTCTACAATCTTGTCAACCACCGGGACAGGTTTTCCGGGAGGAACCTTGGCCCGTGCGATATCTTTCTCACGGACCAGCACGTCGGAGGGCACATGGTGGCTGCTGAGGTACTTGGGGTCCGAAGCCGCCACATGCATGGCGACGTCGTGAACCAAGCTGAGAAAGGCCTCTCCCCCGGTCTCGGTCCCGGCGGGAGCACCCAACTCGACGAGCACGCCAATTTTTCCGCCTGCATGGATGTAGGTTCCCAATGCTCCTTCGCCTTTCAACTCAATCCGTTCAAAGCGGCGGATGGAGAGGTTCTCCTTGATGTGTGCGATTCTCTCCAAGAGAACCTCATGGACGGTTTTCGCACCCTCAGGATAGAACTTTTGTGAGAGCAGGTGGTCAAGAGAGGCGGCTTTTCCCCGAAGAATGTGCTCTCCCACCTGGGACACAAAACTCTTGAAGTCGTCGGTGCGGGCCACAAAGTCGGTTTCACAATTGACTTCGACAATAACTCCAACGGAAGTCCCTTGGACGTTGGCGACCCGGACATCGACCAGGCCTTCTCCCGTGACACGTCCCGCTTTCTTTGCGGCACTAGCCAGACCCCGCTTGCGAAGGATGGTATTCGCTTCGTCAATGTTTCCCTGGGCCTCCAACAGGGCCTTCTTGCATTCCATCATGCCGGCGCCGGTTCGCTCCCGAAGTTCCTTCACGTCTTTTGCTGAAATCTCCATAAGATTGATCATACCTCCATATAAATAGCGATCAACGGTCGGCTATCAGCTTTCAGCTATCAGAGGTCAACAAACACTTTTTGGCTGTTAGGTTAGAATGTTGCGGGCCTGTGTCCCCCGCCTACAGCAAAAAAGGCTAATATCTATTCAAATCGGTCGGACGATGGTTCGTTTGCTAATAGCTGAAAACTGATCGCTGATAGCTGACCCCTGCCTTACAAAAATAAACCTAAAAATTGTTCACCCTTCAGATCGGCGAACAATTCTTAGGTTGGATGAATGCTCTCGTTTGATTCACCCGGTGGCTCTCGATTTCACCATCAACAGAAAGGTGAATCCGGGGCTCGCGAATCCGTCAGAGACGGGATTAGCGACCCGTTGATGAGTGCGTTAACGGGCGCGGCCGGCGTGGCCGACGCTTCCGGCCCGCCTCGTCCAGTCCGCCTCCGCCTTCCGATCCTCCGGATCCGGCAGGGGAACTCTCCACTCCGACTCCCGCCGCACCGGCGGTGACCTCGACTTCAACCTGCGGTTTCAGCTCGCCCGCGGCCTCAGCGGAAGCCTGTTCCTGGGCCGCCTTTTCCGCTTCCGCCTCCTGGGCGAGTCGCAAATGCTGTCCCTCCAGGATTGCGTCAGCCACCTTTTGAGTAAACAGACGGATGGCGCGCAGGGCGTCGTCATTTCCGGGGATGATGTAGTCGATAACATCCGGGTTGCAATTGGTATCCACGATGCTGAACACCGGGATCCCCAATTTTCGAGCCTCTGAAATGGCAATCTCTTCTTTCCCGGAATCGACAACAAAAAGGGCGTCCGGCAGCCGGGGCATATTCTTGATACCGGAAAGATTCTTTTCCAGCGCCGCACGCTCCCGTTCAAGTCTTGCGACTTCCTTCTTGGAGCGCAGTTCATAACTCCCGTCGGCCTTCATGGCCTCCAGATCTTTCAACCGTTTGATGGAACGCTGAATCGTGGCAAAGTTGGTTAACAACCCTCCCAGCCAGCGCTGGTTGACGAAATACATGCCACAACGCTGCGCTTCTTCAGCTATGGCGTCTTGCGCCTGACGCTTGGTACCCACATACAGGATGATCTTCCCATGGGAAGCCAGTTCCGTGATCGACTGCAGGGCTTCCTTAAACATCTTGAGGGTCTTCTGCAGATCGATGATGTATATTCCATTCCGCTCCCCGAAAATGTATTCCTTCATCTTCGGGTTCCATCGTCTGGTTTGATGCCCGAAGTGCACGCCGGCTTCAAG